>DAIREJ010000116.1:0-7117 GCA_036795635.1 Sodaliphilus sp. | reverse complement strand
GGAAATCGTCATCACGGGCGTGAACATCGGCGACTTCGGCAAGAACACGGGCGAGCATTTCCTTGACCTGCTGAAAGCCCTTGACGACATCGAGGGCATCGAGCGCTACCGCATATCATCCATCGAGCCTGACCTGTTGACTGGAGAGATGATTGACTTCTGCGCCCGCTCCAGGGCCTTCATGCCGCATTTCCACATCCCGCTGCAAAGCGGCAGCGACCCCATCCTGAAATTGATGCGGCGCCACTACAACCGCCAGTTGTTTGCCGACAAGGTGCAACGGTGCCGCGAACTGATGCCAGATTGCTTCATTGGCGTGGACGTGATGGTGGGCACCCGGGGCGAGACGCCCGAACTGTTCGAAGACAGTTACAACTTCATCGCAGGGCTGAACGTGCAACACCTTCACGTGTTCCCCTACAGCGAACGTCCAGGCACGATGGCACTGCGCATCCCCTATATCGTCTCCCAACAGGACAAGCAGCAGCGTGCGGCACAGATGATTGCCTTGAGCGACAAAAAACAGGCCGACTTCACACGCCGCTACCTGGGCACCGTGCGCCCCGTGTTGTTGGAACATGGCCGCGGCAAAGGCATGATGCACGGCTTTACCGACAATTACATCCGCGTCAACGTGGAGCCCGACATGAGCCTCGCCAACCAAATCGTGAACGTGAAACTGCTAACCCTTAACGACGACCTCAGTGTCGATGCCCAAGTCATCAGAACTAAGGACTAAACGAATGAAACAAGTTGCTGTCATCATATTGAACTGGAACGGAGCGAAACTGCTGCGACGTTATCTGCCCACGGTCATCGCGGGCACCGACGCCGCCATTGCCGACATCATCGTCGCCGACAACGGCAGCACCGATGACAGCTTGCAAGTGCTGCAGCAGGAGTTTCCACAGGTCAAGGTGCTGCAATTTGACCAAAACTACGGCTTCGCCGAGGGCTATAACCTTGCCATCACTCAGACGATGTACCCTTACACGGTGCTGCTCAACAGCGACGTGCGCACTCCGCAAGGATGGCTCAACCCGCTATTGGACTTCATGGAAGCCCATCCCGATGTGGGTGCTGTGATGCCCAAACTGTTGCACGACAGCGAGGACGGCCCGACTATGTTTGACTATGCCGGTGCTGCGGGCGGTTACATTGATTGCCACGGCTATCCCTATTGTCGAGGACGCGTCTTTGAATATGTCGAGGACGATCATGGCCAGTATGATGACGGTCCCAAGAGCGTCTTCTGGGCTACCGGAGCGTGCCTGATGGTGCGCAGCCAGTTATATCGGGATGTGGGAGGGATGGACAAAGACTTCTTTGCCCACATGGAGGAAATCGACCTGTGCTGGCGCATCCGTTTGGCCGGCAATGACCTGATGATGGTGCCCGCTAGTCATGTCTATCATCTGGGTGGCGGCAGTCTGGCTTATGGTAACCCCAGAAAGACCTACCTCAACTTCCGCAACAACCTGCTCTTGCTGCACAAGAACCTGCCCCATGACGAGGGCAAGCGCCTGCTGCTGGTGCGTCGTCTCATGGACACGCTTGCCTTCGGCATGGCCGTGGCAAAATTCCACTTTGGTGACGCAAGGGCGATTATCCGTGCCCACCGCGACTTCCGTAAAATGAGAAAAAACTACACCTCACAGCCCACCGTCAACCTGCTGAAGCAACTCCCCGAGGAGCGCATCAACATCATCACCGCCCACTATCTGCGCGGCGTGAAACGCTTCACCGACCTGTCAATCAAATAACACCAAAACATAAAGTGTATATGAAAAAGCTTGGATTTGGACTCATGCGTCTGCCGCTGGTCAACCCCGACGACCAGACGAGCATCGATATCGAACAATTTAAGGCGATGGCCGACCTGTTCATTGAGCGAGGCTTCACCTATTTTGACACCGCCTACCCCTATCACGGAGGCAAGAGCGAGGAAGCCCTGCGCGAGGCTGTCGTCAAGCGCTATCCGCGCGAGGCGTTCACAGTCACCAGCAAAATGCCCGTGTGGGCCATCAATGAGGAGGCCGATCTGGAGCGCATCTTCAATGAACAGTTGGAGCGCTGTGGCGTGGACTACTTCGACTACTACTGGCTGCACGCCCTTAACCGTGAACGCGTCGAGGTGATGGACCAGATGGACGGCTGGGGCTTCATTGCCCGCAAAAAAGCCGAGGGCAAAATCCGCCACATCGGCTTCTCGTTCCATGACGGCTCGACATTGCTCGGCGAAATCCTCGACAAGCATCCCGAGATGGAATATGTGCAGTTGCAGATCAACTACCTGGACTGGGAAAGCCCCGCTATCGAGTCAAAAACTTGCTATGACTTGTGCGTCAAGCATGGCAAGCCTGTGATCGTCATGGAGCCTGTTAAGGGAGGATCGCTGGCTCGCGTTCCCGAGGCCATCGACCGCCTGTTCAAGAACTACAATCCCGATGCCAGTCCCGCCTCGTGGGCCATCCGTTATTGCGCATCATTACCTGGCGTGATGACCGTGTTGAGCGGCATGAGCAACATGGAGCAGATGCTGGATAACACCTCTTATATGCAAGATTTCCAACCGCTTAACGAGGAAGAACAAGCCATCATCACACATGCGACTCAAGTCATTCGCGACTCGATTGCCGTCCCCTGCACAGCATGCCACTACTGCACCGACGGATGCCCGCAGGAAATATCCATCCCCGAGTACTTCAACCTATATAACTTCTTGCGACAGTTCCCTGACCAGAAGAGCAACAGCAAGCTCTACTATGACCTGCTCTCGAAGAACCACGGCAAAGCCAGCGAATGTCTTGAATGTGGCCAATGCGAAGCACAGTGCCCACAACACATCGACATCATTGACAACCTCAAGCAAGTCGCCAGCGCCTTCGAAGAGTAATTTTTCATTTTTTACAGATGTAATGATGCAAATCAAATTATTTAATTCACATGTTTCTGGATTAAATAATTTGGCGAATCCTATTGGCTGCTGACCCGTTGAAATCAAAAAATGGGTTAAAAGTATTGACAAACGGGTTTTGATGTTGTATTTTTGCAGTTTATTGCAGGTTGTGCGCTCTTGCGTCCTCAATCCTGCAATCAACCACTAGCAACCAGATAATAAAAATCATCAGACTAGCGACTAGCGACTAGTGACTAATGACTAAAAAAAATGGCTAAACAAGTAAAGAAGAATCAAACCGAGAACAAGCCCGTCGAAAAGGGCAAGGTGAGCTATCCGCTGGGTAAAATCAACTTCATCCTCATGGGCATCTGCCTGCTGCTGATCATCATCGGCTTCTGGCTGATGACGGGTGATGCCAATACAGGTGAAACTTTTAACAAGAACCTGTTCGAGAGCAGCCGCGTCACCACAGGTCCCATCATCGCTTTCCTTGGCTTTGTACTCATGGCTTTTGCCATCATCTATCGCAAGAAAGACAACAAACAAGACGAGAATAACGAATAACCATCATGGATTGGTTTGAAGCATTGATTCTGGGCATTGTCCAGGGTCTGACCGAATATTTACCCGTGAGCAGTAGCGGCCACCTTGCCATCGGCAGTTACCTGTTCGGGCTGAACGGCGAGGACAATCTGGCTTTTACCATCTTGGTTCATGTGGCAACGATATTAAGCACCTTCGTTGTGCTGTGGAGTGAAATTGAGTGGATCTTGAAGGGTTTGTTCAAGTTCAAGATGAACGATGAAACCAAGTATTTCCTCAACATCCTGGTGTCGATGATTCCCATCGGCATCGTGGGTTTCTTCTTCAAGGACAAGGTGGAAGAAGTGTTTGGCAGCGGACTGCTCATTGTGGGTATCATGCTTTTGGTGACAGCCGCCCTGCTCATCTTCTCCTACTATGCCAAGCCGAGGCAAAAGGAGAAAATCTCCTGGAAAGATGCCCTCGTCATCGGCATAGCGCAAGCCTGTGCCGTGATGCCGGGACTGTCCCGCTCGGGCAGTACAATCGCAACAGGTCTGCTTTTGGGCAACAAAAAAGAATCGCTGGCGCAGTTCTCGTTCCTCATGGTCATCCCGCCCATCTTGGGTGAAGCCTTGCTCGACGTGCTCAAGGTCGTGAAGGGCGAAGAAGCCTTTGGCGGTATCGAAACATTGCCGCTGGTGGTAGGCTTTATAGCCGCCTTTATTGCCGGTTGCGTGGCCTGCAAATGGATGATCAGCATCGTCAAGCGGGGCAAACTGGTGTGGTTCGGCATCTATTGCATCGCTGCCGCCTTGCTCGCCATTGCCCTTTCCCAACTCATGCCTGCACCCGCACTTTAAAAAATTAGAAACTACGAATTACACGTATTTTACCGATTATTAGTTTTTTAGTGTAATTCATAGTTAATTAAGAAATGCGGATGCCAAATTAGATTAATTGGCGTAATGCGTAGTTAGATAAATAAATGCTCAATCCGATAGAAGGCGAAATATTCTGCATCGACAAGCCGCTGAAGATGACCTCCTTTGCCGCCGTGAAGAAAGTGCGTGCCGTCTTGCGCACTCACTTGAAGACCCGTCAGGTCAAGGTGGGGCATGCGGGAACGCTTGATCCACTGGCGACAGGCGTGTTGCTGCTGTGCACAGGTCATGCCACCAAACGCATCGACGAACTGCAGGCAGGCGTCAAGGAATATATTGCCGACTTGAGGCTGGGCGCCACCACACCCAGCTACGACCTCGAGACCGAGGTGGACGCCACCTATGAGTGGCAGCACATTGACCGCAGCCTCATCGACCGTGTTTTGCAAGAGCAGTTCACGGGCAGCATCGAGCAGGTGCCTCCCTCGTTCTCGGCATGCAAAATTGACGGCAAACCCGCCTACAAACTGGCACGCAAGGGCCAGGACGTGGAAATCCGTCCCAAGACGCTCGTCATCGATGAGATCGAGGTCCTGCAATGCGGCTTGCCCGAGCAACCCACCCTGCAAATCCGCGTGGTGTGCAGCAAGGGCACCTACATCCGCGCCCTGGCACGCGACATCGGCATGGCGTTGGACAGCGGAGCTCACCTGACCGCCTTGCGACGCACACGCGTGGGCGACATCAGAGTCGAGGACTGCCTCACCCTTGATGCCCTGGTAGAGAAACTAGATGGCGAAACCTACGTCTCTCCCGAGCAGGCAGCAGCCGAGCGCCTCGAGCGCGAACGCATCGAGAATCGCGAACGCGCTGCAAAGATGAAAGCCGAGCACCAGGCCCGCAAGCAAGCAAAGAAATGCGACCTGCCGCCCAAGCGCACATCACAGATTAAGTAGGCTTTAGGTTTTTAATATGACATAAAAACTAAAAACTTAATATATTTAATATGAAACTTTCAGAATTCAACACCAAGATGCCCGAGGAACTCATTGCCTCACATCCCGTGCCTGTGCGCGACGAATCACGCCTGATGGTTCTGCACAAGCAAAGCAACGAAATCGAGCACCGCGTGTTCAAGGAAATCATTGAGTACTTCAATCCGCATGACCTCTTAGTCTTCAACGACACCCAGGTCTTCCCCGCCAAACTCTTCGGCAACAAGGAAAAAACGGGTGCTCGCATCGAAGTGTTCCTGCTGCGTGAGCTCAATCCCAACAACAAGTTGTGGGACGTGCTTGTCGAGCCGGCACGCAAAATCCGCATCGGCAACAAGCTATACTTCGGCTTGGACGACGCAATGGTCGCCGAGGTCATCGACAACACCACCTCGCGAGGCCGCACCCTGCGGTTCCTCTACGACGGTGACCATGACCAGTTCAAGAAGGACCTTTACAACCTGGGCAACACCCCGCTTCCCTACTACATCTCGCGTGATGCCGAGCCCGAGGACGCCGAGCGTTACCAGACCATCTTCGCCAGCAAGGAGGGCGCAGTGGTGGCTCCGGCCGCCGGTCTGCATTTCTCGCGTGAACTGTTGCGCCGCATGGAAATCCGAGACATTGACCGCGATTTCATCACCATGCACATCAGCCTGGGCAGTTATCGCGACATTGACGTCGAGGACCTGAGCAAGCACCGCATGGACAGCGAGGAGATGGACGTGAGTGTCGAGCTCGCCGAGAAGGTCAACAAACTGCGCGACGGCGGCAATAAGGTATGCGCCATCGGCACTTCGGTGCTGCGCGCCTTTGAAACCTGCGTGGGCATGAACGGCCACATCAAGCCCTATGAGGGATGGAGCAACAAGTTCCTGTTCCCGCCCTATGAGTGCACCACCTGCGACGCATTGGTGACCAACTTCCACATGCCCTACTCCATCATGCTGATGGCACAGGCATCCTTCGGAGGCTACGAACAGACGATGAACGCCTATCAAGTCGCCATCGAGGAGAAATACCGCTTTGGCGCCTATGGCGACGCCATGCTCATCCTCAACGACTAAATAACGAAACCCTAATATTCAAATATTCGTTTTTTTTGATTATCTTTGCAGGATATAAAAATCAATACGAAATAACATTCAATTAATAACTAAATAATCATCAATTTTTATGTGGTTAACTAATTCATCTGTAGGACGCAAGGTGGTGATGTCGGTAACCGGCCTCTTCCTTGTCCTATTCGTAACTTTTCATGCGCTGATGAATGCAGTGGCTCTCATCTCTTTCGATGCTTATGATGCCATCTGCGAGTTCCTCGGTGCTAATTGGTATGCCGTGCTGGGTACGCTGATCCTGGCTGGCGGCTTTGCAATTCACATCATTTTCGCGTTCATTCTCACGTTCCAGAACCGCAAAGCACGTGGCAATAACCGCTATGCTGTGAATGCCCGTCCCAAAAATGTGGAGTGGGCTTCTCAAAACATGCTCGTATTGGGTATTATCGTTCTTGGCGTCATGGTTCTGCACCTCACGCAGTTCTGGGCCAAGATGCAGCTGCCCGAAATGATGGGTGAGCATGTGATGAACGGCAAGTTCTACTTGCAGGCTACCTTCAGCCACTTGTGGGTACTCCCTGTTTACCTGATCTGGTTTGTCGCCCTGTGGTTCCACATCAGCCACGGTTTCTGGAGCGCTTTCCAGACCCTTGGTACCGCTAACGACAAGTGGATCGAGCGCTGGCAGTGCATTTCGAAATGGTGGGCTACCATCGTGTTTATCCTGTTTGCTGTAGAGGCTTGCTACTTCAC
>DAIREJ010000115.1:0-7126 GCA_036795635.1 Sodaliphilus sp. | reverse complement strand
GACCTCGGCAAGAAGGCCGCTAAGGCCCTCCGCAAGGAGAACAAGATTCCCGTTGTCCTGAATGGTGGCAAGCTCGTTGACCTCGACAAGGACGGCAAGTACAATGGCACACTGTTGGCAGGTGAGAAGGTGGTTCCCGTTGGCCGTGACGGCAAGGGTATCATCACCACCGACCTGGTAGTGAACTTCGCCGACGTGCGCAAGCTCATCTACAACACCGACGTGTTTGTTATCGACTTGACCTATGATGGTCAGACCCGCAAGGCTGTCTTGAAGGACCTTCAGTTCCACCCCGTTAGCGACGCCGTGCTCCACATAGACCTCCTGGAGGTACAAGAGGACAAGCCCGTTGTCGTTGAAATTCCCGTGCACCTCGAGGGCCACGCCGTCGGTGTTAAGGCTGGTGGTAAGCTCTACCTGAGCATGAAGAAGGTGAAGGTGAAAGGCCTCTACAAGGACATCCCCGAGACCATCATTCTCAACGTGGACGAGCTGGAGATCGGCAAGACCATCAAGGTTCGCGACTGCCAATTCGACAACTACGAGCTGGTTAACGCCAAGGATCTCGTGATCTGTGGTGTTCGCACTACCCGTGCTGCCGCTAACGCTGTCGCTGAGGGCGAAGAGGCTGCTGAGGGCGAGGCTCCCGCTGCCGAAGAGGCTTCCGCTGCCGAGTAATCTGTCGCAGCGTGAAGCGCTGCCACACACCTCTACAAACCTATGAAGTATCTAATTGTTGGACTGGGGAACATTGGTGCCGAATACCAGGGGACCCGCCACAACATAGGATTCACAATATTGGATGCTCTCGCCGAGGCATCCAATATTGTTTTCCAGACGCAACGCTATGGCGCTGTCGCCGAAATGCGTCTTAAGAATCAGCAGCTCATGCTGTTGAAGCCTTCGACGTATATGAATCTGAGCGGCGAGGCTGTGCGCTACTGGCTCATCAAGGAGAACATCGACCTGGACCACCTGCTGGTCATCGTCGATGACATCGCCTTGCCCTTTGGTCAAGTGCGCATCCGCCCCAAGGGCGCTGACGGCGGCCACAACGGCTTGAAGAGCATCATCGACCTGCTGGGTAACCAGCAGTGGGCACGACTGCGCTTCGGCATCGGCAATGACTTCCCTCCAGGGGCCCAGGTGGACTATGTGCTGGGTTACCCCACCCCCGAGGAACTTGCCATCCTGCCCGAGCGCACCAAAGTCGCCATTGACGCCATCAAGGCCTTCTGTCTGTCGGGCGTGACTTTCGCCATGAACAACTACAATAATAAGTAGTCACTAGTTACTAGTCGCTAAAACCTAAAGCCTAGAAAATGAAGGATGTGAGAATCGACAAATGGCTGTGGGCGACCCGTGTGTTCAAGACGCGCACCATCGCCACCACGGCGTGCAAGCTGGGGCGTGTGACCATCGGCGGCATGCCCGTCAAACCGTCCCATGCCATCAAAGTGGGCGACCGCATTGACGTGCGCAAGCCCCCGGTGACTTACTCCTTCGAGGTCATTGCGCTGCTCAACAACCGTGTGGGCGCCAAATTGGTGCCCAACTACCTGAAAAACGTCACCAGCGAGGACCAACTGCGTCTGTTGGAGATGGTGAGAATCGACGGATTCGTCAACAGGCAGCGAGGTCTAGGACGCCCCACCAAGAAAGAGGGACGAGAACTTCAGGAGTTCACCGACGACGCTTTCTTCGGTTTTGACGAGCCCGCTGTCGCAATGCCTGAGTTCGACGACTCATTTGACTGGAACGAGGACGAGAATCCCCTGTGGACCGAGGAGGATGAAGACCGCCTGAACGACGAAATCGCACGACGCCAGAAAGAACGGGACGAACAAAAGGGCTAACGCCTTGAGGGCTGACGACGGCAATAATCAATAAAACGGCAATAATCACATGCCTTGGCATCATCGCTGGCCTGGTTAAACGGCTTGTCGAAGATGCCTTTGATTAACGCCCCCATGCAAGGGATAAACTCCTGGATTACAGCATCATTCATCGAGAACACATACTGCTTGCCCGAGGCTGAAGACCCCATCTTGACCCCACTATCTTTCATCGAGGACAACTTGTAAATCATAGGCATCACCTGCGTCACGTCAGGGTGTTCAAGCATATAGGCGTAGCAGTATAGGAAGAGCTGAAGGATGGCCTTGCGCCGTCCTTTCTCGCTTTTCTCCTTCCTGGGATTAAAGAGATCATCCAACGTGCTGAAATAGACGGTGTCCTTCCCAGTCTTGTAATCCACGATGCGCACCGTGCCATCGGCAAGGCGGTCGATACGGTCAGCCTTGTAAGTGAAATTGAACTTCGCGGCTCCTAAAGTCATGTCCTTGAAATGATGTTGCACTTCGCACTCCAACACCGTGAACGGTCCCGTGCGGTCAATCAGTTCCAAGTCATAGTCCAAGACAAAATCCACATAACTCTTAATGGTATCAACCATCATAAATGCCTCACCACTAAGCGGTTCGTGGTTATCATCCAACTTATCGTATGGCACATGCAAAAAGCTTTTTTTGATGTTGCGCTCCACAACGGCATTCATTCCGCTCTTCTTGAACATCAGGATATCTTCACGGGTGAACAGCCCCGCGCGATCCCTCGATGCACGACTGTAATAAAAGTCGCGCAAGGTGTCATGGACAATCGTGCCAAATGTGCCGTAATCCATGAAATCGCTCAACTCGTTGTCACTGTCCAGCCCTTTGATATAATGAATATAGAACAAGAGCGGGCAACTGATATACTCATTAATCGCACTCGCCGACAGGTACCACTCGTCAGCATAATCCCGATGTGACAAGTATTGCTCACGCAAGGAGTCATAACCCGGATTGGGCGCTTCAATCTTAATGGGCGAGGCAAGACTCACATCCAGGTTCATTTCAACATGCTGAATTTCGCGGCCGTATATCTTCTCCAACTGCGCGATGAAGCGTGAAGGCTCGCTGGAGCCCAACTTTTGGTCACTTGAATCGCTGATGAGCGTCACCTGACGCGCACGGTTGAGCAAGCGGTAAAAGTTAAAAGCCACAATGGCCTCCTGCTGCTCAATAGTGGACATGCCGTGCGCACGACGCATATAGTTGGGAATGAACGAGTTGATACCATGACGACGGGGGAATACACGCTCATTCATCGACAGGATGACAACGTGCTCAAAGTCCAGACTGCGCGTCTCGAGCAAACCCATGATCTGCATACCCTGCAAGGGCTCTCCCGTGAAGGGAACAATCAACGACGAGGTCAACCGGTCTATCAGATAGAATACCGTGCTGCGCTGCAAGGTCTGGCGACATTCGGCCAAGGCATGCTTCAACTGGTTCAACACGTCAATATACATCACCAGGAAAGCATGCTGCAACGACACGACTGGAGCGTTCTGCTCCGGTTCGTCTCCTTCTTCCAAAACGGCTGGGACCATCCGCTCCAACAGCACATTGCAGAACGCTATCAGGCTATTCAAGTAGTCGGCTTGTTGTTCTTCCACCCCCTTAGTACTCTGGCTGTCCATCGCAGGTGTGAACAAGTCGCCGAATGACAGGTCTGTCAACTCGCTGGCAGGTACCCTGAAACGGTTGGTGCGGGAGAGTTCCATCGCTATGGCCAACGCCTCACGGGTGAAATAGGTCTTGATGAGCGGATGCGATAGAATGTCGTTCACATCCTCGCGGTAGTAAGTCCACTCGACTTTTTCCAGGTCTTTTCCCTTGCGTTTTTCTTTGCTCGCCTGACGATGCATGCGTGAAACGATGTGCATGAGCGAGACGATATCGGCATTGCGCAAGGGATAACCCAGCGTGACATTCAGCCGGTCCAAACCCGACACCGAATGAAGCAAGGGCACCAACAGACTCTCATCAGGTAGCACGATAGCAGTGTCAATGCCCACATTGGTGTTACCTTCGTGCATGGCGACGACCTCCTCAAAGGCGACCTTGGCCTGCCCCACCGTCGAGGGGACAGAGATGGCGCGCATCTTGGGAGCACTACCATCAAGCGGCTCAATGGGCTTTGCCTCAAAGCTCTTGCAATAGCCGTCGATGAGCAATGCACCTGGATCATGTGGGGACACGGCAAGCTGTTCAGGAATACCGGCATAGTCCCACCAGAAGTCGGTCTTTCCGTCCATCTTGAAACGCTTGAACAACTTCACCTCGGCAGCCGACAGGACACCGAATCCCACGAAGGCGATTCTGGTATAGGGAAGCTTGTCAAGCGGTGCTTCCGAAGCCTTGCGCAATTGCATTCCAGGAGTGGTTACCCCCTTATCTTCCAATGATTTATGATAATTCTCATAAATGACACCCAACGCATTCCACAAACTCAAAAATTCTTGCTTAACATCACTCTTGATAGTGTCGTTTTCGCCCTTGTCATCTTTGGCGGCAAACAGTCTCCAAAGGCTGGCATCGGCATCGGTGTCAAAAAATGCGGTGAACAGATTGTCACCAAAGATTCTCCTCACCTTCTCCTTCACCTCGGGACTCAAGTAGTTGCTGCTCAAGTCATGCAGGTCTTCCAGGTTGCGATAAATCTCGTCGGCACTGGCAAGCGAGCGGTCAATGTCATTAAAATCGCCCACGATGAGATGCGCCCAGTAGATGAACTTGTCAAACTCCTGCGCCTTGTCACCCAAGGCATCACAGTAAGCGTCATACAGGGCAAAAAACATCTCGATATCGGTAGCCGACACCGTGTTGGTCAAGCGGGCGACCAGTTCACCGATAGAGGTGACACAAGGCATCAGATGAGGCGTCGCGATGCCTTTTTTGCGGTCGGCGGCAGCAAGGTCTTGCTTCAGATATTGGATGAAGAATTGACCGCTGCGACGGTTAGGGAACACAAAGCAGAAGTCCTCCAGATGCTGTGACTCACTCAAATAATGACTGGCCACTTGCTGCAAGAATGGTTTCATGGGCTATAGTTATCGTTAGTGGTTTGAATCGTTAAAGTCTGATTAACATGGCAATGCGAATGGAAAGATCAAACAGTACGATCTTGGCATTACCATTGCCCGCAATGTCCGCACCGGCTCGTTCCAGTTCGGCGACAATCCTTTCGACGTTGCGCTCGTTGATGAACGGCGAGAAACGGGTCGAGAACGCCTCCTCCTCGCGAGTGAGGTAGTTCAGTTCAGGGTTGTGCAGGTTATAGATGAAGTTCTCGCGCACCTGGCGTACGGCATAGTCTAGGAAACGGCGAGCCTTCTCGCGCTTCATTTCGGTTATCGTCTCGCTCCAGGCCTTTAGGTTGGCTAAGTCCCGCTGATAGGACAAGCGCATCAACTCAATGAAACGCTCGCGGAACTCGTGAAACTCGCTGCCCGTCTGCACCAGGTGTTCGGCCATGGTGACATTGCCGTCGGCTGGCGCTGCAAGGGCAAGTGCATCCTGCATGTCCATGCCGTAGCGGTTGACGAGGTACCGTGCCACCACAGGGGTTGACGGCTTGCGCAGTTCGATGCGCTGGCAACGCGACAGGATGGTCCCCAGGATGCCTTTCTCATTATCGCTCACAAGGATGAACTTGCAGTCGTCATAGGGCTCCTCGATGAGTTTGAGCAACTTGTTGGCCGCCTCGTCCCTGAGCTTCTCGGGCAGCCACAAAATCAGGACCTTGTACTTGGCCGTGTAGGCGCTCAACGTCATCTTGCGCATGATGCTATCGGCCTCGCGCACAAAGATTTGCGGCTGAGCGTTATCATTCTTCAGTAACGAGAGCCACGCCTGATAATCCTCGACAGGATAATTGGTGACGAACTCGCGCCACTCGTCGATATAGTCGCTGGCTTCGCACTGGCCGGTGCTGTCACTCTTGCGGTTGGTGAACGGGTAGCTAAAGTGTGTGTCCACCTGGTTGAACGACTGGTGCTGGCGGCACATGGGGCACACGCCGCACGAGTCGCCATCGACATGGTTCTTGCAATGCAGATACTGCGCCGCCGCCATCGCCAGACCCAGTTTGGGCACACCCGGCTCACCGTACAGCAGCAATGCATGGGGCAAACGATCGGCGTCAATCATCCGTCTGATCTGCTCTATCGCCTGCTCATTGCCTATTACTTCGCTAAATCTCATTTCTTCTCTTTTTACTGTAGCGCCGCAAAACCTTGCAACACCTAAAGCCAAACGCCTTTTCGGAGTGTAAAGATACAACTTTTTCACAAAACCGCCTCACATGAAAAACTATTTTTTGCGAACGTGACACAAAAGTGGTAACTTTGCACGGAGATGGCTGATAAGATGACACGGGAGCAGCGGCATCGTTGCATGAGCCGCATCAGGGGACGCGACACCAAGCCCGAGATGGTGGTGCGGCGATGGCTGTGGCGAAAGGGATACCGTTACCGCCTGTACGTCAAATCGTTGCCTGGCCGGCCTGACATCGTGATGAGGAAGTGGCGAACGGCAATCTTTGTCCATGGCTGCTTTTGGCACGGACACGATTGCCAAAAGCACCGCCCGACGACTAATGCCGAGTTCTGGCAGGAGAAGTTTGCCCGCAACCGTGAGCGCGATGCACACAACCAAGTCTTGTTGCAGACTGCGGGGTGGCATGTAATCGTGGTGTGGGAATGCCAACTGTCACCCAAACGTCGAGCCGAAACCCTGCGTGACCTTGACCTGGCATTGAGCCGCATCGTACTGCAACAAAACGCATCGCTGGGCAAGCGTTATACCTTGCATGAGGACGAGGAATTGCCCATCGCTGCCGAAGCCGAAATCGCCTATTCGAAAGGCCGAAAAAAAGAAGAAGCTGGAAAATGAATAAAAATGACAAAATGAAAGATAAAGCGGTGCAAAATGCCGCTTTTTTCATTTTTGCGACATGAAAACTATAGTTTTCAAAGTGCCTAAAAATAAGCCATTTTCGCCCTTCGTTGGAGTGTTAAAAAAAGGTAGCGAAAATATTTTGTCAGTAATGAAATATTGCCTAATTTTGGGCGCTTTTTAAAGCGTAAACTAACTGCATATCATTAACGAACTTTTATTAATATTTTTAAAACGTTTTTTGTCTTAACAAATGGAGATCAAAACGGCAATGGCCGGAACGCTTGAATCCGGCGACATTTTCATCCAGATTGCGCCCAACGACAACGCTGGACTGCACA
>DAIREJ010000114.1:0-7135 GCA_036795635.1 Sodaliphilus sp. | reverse complement strand
ATTTTGGAACTACCGATCTCAAGTGCTACGATATATTGGTTCTTTTCCATAAAAATGATTGAATTATTTATTTTTTATGTTTGTTATTATCCATTGGTTTTCTTCTTCGGTGAGGATTCTTCCTTGGGCTTGGTAGCTTCGGGTTTAGCGGCCTTTTCTCCCTCAGCCTTCTTGACATCCTCGGCAGTGCCCGTAGTCATGGTCTCGATATCGGGCGCCTGCTCGTCATCCTCGGCAAAGGATTCAAGCACCGGCTTCACCGCCTTGACGCGACGCGTCGCCACAATCTGGTGATTCCACTTGACCGAAATAGTGTCAAAGGTGTTCCACCCGCGCTTGGGCATCACTTCCTTGTAGAAGAGTTTGAGCTTTGCAAACTTGTTCTCAAAACCGTCGGCATTGCCGATATTCACCACATGACCGCTGAATTCGGGCACGATGATGATGTTGTTGGTGTCCTGCACACAGTACATGGTCACCAGCGACCTCAACAACGAATCCTGCTCGACGTAGTCGATGAGCGGCAACAGGCGGATTACCGGATACTGTTTCGTGAAGTGTCCTCGAACGATGGGCGCGTCGCAGTGATAGTTGGAAGTAGCCGCCATGCGCTTGCCCACCCTGTTCACGTAATAGGACTCCGCGCCGTCAAACACCCTCAACACCGGCAGGAGTTGCCTCACCGTGATGAGCAGCTTTCCATTTTGGCACTTGACGACATCGGCATCCTCAAGATAGGGCGAGACCATGAGCGTCTCCTCGATGTGAGAAGCGTTGATATCCTTCATGCGCTTGCCGATGACGTTCACCCCCTGCCCCTTGAGGTCATTGAGAACACCCTGCGGGGTGACAAACGCGGTGCTGTCATCATTAAGGACAATCACGTCCACAGCACTGCACACCTCGCCACTGGATTTGGCTCGGGCCCACAAAATGCCGGCAGCCAAGGCCACCGCCATAATGATGAGAATGCTATTCTGAATCAGCCTTTTCAACGCTTTTGCTTCTTGAATTCATCGCATATTTCAGACAGCAGGTTGGCGATATCACCCGCCCCTGCCGTCAATAAGACGTCAAAATTACTCAAATGTATTGACTTAATCAAATTTTCTTTGGAGTAAATGCATTTTTTTGTGCTTGTCACCTGCTCAAGCACCATTTCGCTCGTCACTCCGGGAATGGGTTCCTCTCGGGCGGGATAGATGGGTAGCAGGATGACCTCATCGGCCAGCGACAATGCCGAGGCGAAGCCAGGCGCAAAATCACGCGTGCGCGAATAGAGGTGGGGCTGGAAGATGACCGTCAGGCGACGGCCGGGATACAGCGCCCTGACTGACGTGATGCTCGCACGCAATTCGTCAGGATGATGGGCATAGTCATCAATCATCACCCTACCCTGTTTTCCGTCCTCTTTGAGCCAGAACTCAAAGCGACGCTTGGGGCCCAGGAATGAAGCCACAGCATCTTTCATCGCCTGGACAGGAACCTCAACGAGACGGCATGCCGCCATCGCGGCGATGGCGTTCTCGATGTTAATCTCTACAGGCACACCGAGGTTGACGTCACACACGGTCTCCCAAGGGGTCACGAGGTCAAACATGATCGCACCTTCTCCACGGCGGATGTTCACCGCATGGAAATCGCCTTCGTCACGGCTATAGGTATAGGTCTTCACGCCTTGGGGCACACGGGGCTTCAATGCCAGCCCGGTATGGACGATAAGTGCACCGCCAGGTTGTATCAACTCGGTAAAATGAGCGAAACTCTCCAAGTAGTTTTCGGCTGTGCCATAGATGTCCAAATGGTCAGGATCGGTCGAGGTCACCACCGCAATAAACGGATGAAGGTGATGGAACGAGCGGTCAAACTCATCGGCCTCGATGACCGAATAAGGGCTTGTGGGCGAGAGCAGGAAATTGCTGTTGTAGTTGCGCAACTCGCCGCCCAGGAAGGCATTACAGCCGATGCCCGAAGAGTGCAGGATGTGTGCCGCCAGACTCGACGTGGTGGTCTTGCCATGTGTACCTGAGAAACACAGGCCTTTGCTATGAGCGGTCACCACGCCCAACAACGCCGCCCGCTTCAACACTTCAAAGCCATGCTCTCGGAAATAGGTCAACCCGCGATGACTATCAGGGACAGCGGGGGTATAGACTACCAGCGTGCGCTCAGGGTCACGGCAATAGTCAGGGATGAGAGCCGGGTCCTCGTCAAAGTCAATGTGCACGCCCTCATCCATGAGCGCCTGTGTAAGGTCACTGGGTGTGCGGTCATAGCCAGCCACCCGTTTACCCAAGGCAAGGAAGTAGCGTTCCAGGGCAGCCATACCGATACCGCCCGCTCCCACAAAATATAAAGCATCAAAGTCTCTCATCTCTTTCACGATTTAATTCTTACTATTAGTTGCGTTCAATGATTTTATCCACCTCATCAACAATGCGCTCGGCGGCATCACGCAGGGCCATCTGCTCTACATTCTTGCCCAATTCGGCAACCCTGGCCTCATCGGCGACGGTCTCGAGCATAGTGTCCACGAGTCGGTCTCCAGCCTCAGCATCGGTGACCATGATGGCAGCACCACGGTTCACCAGAGCCATAGCATTCTTGGTCTGATGGTCCTCGGCCACATTAGGCGAAGGCACCAGGATGGCGGGTTTGCCCAGCAACTGCAACTCGGAAATCGAACTTGCCCCAGCCCTTGAAACCACGAGGTCGGCAGCACGGTAGGCCATGTCCATGTTGCTGATGAACGCCATCTGGGCCACATTCTTCACGCCCGAAGCCTCCAGCGCCTCACGGCACTGCTGGTCATAAATTTTTCCTGTCTGCCAAATGACTTGCACCCCGTAGGTGCCGCCAATCTTTTCAAGACCGCTGGTGATGGCATTGTTGATGGTGCGCGCACCCAGGCTACCACCGATGATGAGTATAGTCTTCTTGTTCGGCTCCATTCCCATCGCCTGGCGTGCCTGCTCGGGGGTCGCGCCGCACTCCAGCAAATTGCGCCTGACGGGATTGCCCGTGAGGACAATCTTTTCCTGCGGGAAGAAACGCTCCATGCCCTCATAGGCGACACAGATGCATTCAGCCTTGGCAGCCAACAGTTTGTTGGTCACGCCTGCATAGGAATTCTGCTCTTGCAACAGCGTGGGGATGCCTTTTTTCTGGGCAGCCTTGAGCATGGGGCCGCTGGCATACCCGCCGACACCGATAGCGATGTCGGGCTTGAAATCCTTGAGAATCTTGTTCGCCAAGCCCATACTCTTATACAAACGGGACAAGACTTTGAAGTTACGCAACAGATGCTTGCGGTCAAAACCGCTCACGGGCAAGCCGATGATGTTATAGCCCGCGGCAGGCACTTTCTCCATTTCCATGCGTCCCTCGGCACCGACAAACAGGATACGGGCCTCGGGGTGACGATGTTGCAACTCATTGGCGATAGACAGTGCAGGGAAGATGTGTCCTCCAGTGCCGCCACCGCTCACAAGAACTCTCAGTTGTTGATTACTTCCAAACATTTTTAGCAGGTATTTCAGTTGGGTTTTCGGCATCGAGGCCCTCAATCTCAAGAGTCTCTTCAGCCTTATTCTTCTTATTACCGTAATTAGCGATTGTGCGGCTGACGCTGAGCATCACGCCGAAAGCCACACTGATGACGAAAATCGATGAGCCGCCTTTGGAAATCAGCGGCAACGGCTGTCCCGAAACAGGGAACACGCCCACGTTGATGGCCATGTGAAACAAGGCTTGGAACGTGATGAATGACGCCATACCGATGACAAGCAACGACGGCAGGACGCGCTTGCTGCGACGCACGATCATCGCCGCTCGTCCCAGCAGCGAGAGATAAAGCAACAGCACGAACAGGCCACCGATAAAGCCCATCTCCTCGACAATGATCGAGAAAATGTAGTCACTGAAGGCCAGCGGCAGACGGCTACATTCGCGCGACTGCCCGATACCCTTGCCGATGAGGCCACCATTAGCCATGGCCATGCGTGAGAACATCTCCTGCTGGTTCTTGGCCGTGATGTCTTTGTAAACCAGAGAGTCGCGGTAATACCAGTCATGAAGTCGGCGCTTCCAAGTGCCCATGCGGCTTTCATCTCGCTGTTTACTTACTCCACTGCCGATAGGCACGATATTCAGGTCTGAAACTTGCTCATCGTTCGATGAGGCCACACCGGCTGCCACTTCATTCATAACCTCTTGCTTCTGATCATTACTGTGCTTGATGATCAGGAAACCACCCATCATGAAGCCAAAGAACACCATCAAGATGACGATTTTCTTGAAGCGGGCGCCACCGATGAGCAGCATTGAGCCTGCAATGCAGATAAGCAGCAGCGTGTTGGTCAAGCCGCTCTTAATCATCAAACCGCCATAGATCAGGACGACAAATCCGCCCCACACCAAGCCGCTTGTGCTGATATCCCTGTTCTTCTGAGTCTTGGCGAAGATATAGGATAGCAGCGTGACTATCGAAAGTTTGGCCATCTCGGCCGGCTGTAGCGTCACTCCTGGAAATAGCGCCACAGCACGCCTTGCTCCGTTGACAAGGATACCGAATTTCATGACAAACACGAGGAAAAACACCGTGAACAGCGCCAAGACAGGTACCATGATATAAAGGAATACCGGATGGTTATAGTCCACGTGCATGAGTCCGATGACACAAAAGGCACCCACACCAAGGAAGATGCACTGCTTGACAATGGGCATATAAATACCCATCTTGGCCACTTCGCGGCTTGAAGCGGAGTAGCTCTCTACAATCGAGATGATGATCAGCATGATATAGATGCCCCAGATCCAGGGATCGCCATACTTGCGCGAAATCTCGTTGTATTTATTCTTTTTCTCTTCTTGAGGAGACATGCTGTAGTCGGGAATTAGCGGCAATTAGCCATTGTTGGTTGACTTCATTTTTTTGACACACTCCTTGAACTGGTTGCCACGGTCAGCCATCCCGTTGAACAGGTCAAAGCTTGCACAGCAAGGCGACAGCAGCACGGTGTGGCCATCACTGGCGAGTTCACGGCACTTGTCCATGCACTCGGGCATGCTCGTGGCATCGGTTACCACAGGCACCATACCGTCAAAGAAGGCATGCAGTTTGGCATTATCCACACCCAGACACACGATGGCAGTCACTTTCTGACGCACCAGAGGCTCAATCTGCGAGTAGTCATTGCCCTTGTCGATGCCTCCTAGGATGAGGACACACGGCTCGTTAACGCTCTCAAGGGCATACCAACAGGCGTCCACATTGGTGGCCTTGCTGTCGTTGATATAGCGCACACCGTCCACCGTATCGACGTACTCCAAGCGATGGGGCACGGCCTCGAAATCGGCCAAAGCCTCGCGGATAACATCCTTGCGGATGTCAAACACCTGGGCCGACAAGCCACCGGCCATCGTATTATAGACGTTGTGCAAGCCCTTGAGTGACAGTTGATCACGGGGAATTTCCCACTGGTCACCATCCACACTGAAGTGGAGCACACCGTCATGGAGCCATGCCGCACTGTCGGGGTCATCTTCGCCCGTGAAGCCCAATTGACGGGACTCCAGGTGATGCTGCTTGAGCTGCGCCGCAATAACCGGGTCATTTTTCCAGAAGATGAACGAGTCTTCACGCGTCTGGTTCTGGGTGATGCGGAATTTAGCGGCAGCATAGTTCTCCATCTTGTAGTCGTAGCGGTCCAAGTGGTCGGGGGTGATATTGAGCAACACCGCAACATTGGCCTTGAACTCATACATGTTGTCAAGCTGGAAACTGCTCAACTCGATGATATACACGTCGTGATGCTCGGTAGCGACCTGCAGCGCCAGGCTGCGGCCCACGTTGCCGGCAAGGCCCACGTTCAAACCCGCCTTCTTGAAGATGTGATAGGTGAGTTTGGTGGTCGTCGTCTTGCCGTTGCTACCCGTAATGCAGACCATCTTGGCGTCGGTATAACGTCCAGCAAACTCTATCTCGCTAACGATGGGGATGCCCTTCTCGATGACGGCAGCCACCATAGGAGCCGTGTCGGGAATGCCCGGGCTCTTCACGATTTCATCGGCGTTGAGAATTTTCTCGGGGGTGTGACCGCCTTCTTCCCAGGGGACCTCATATTGGTTAAGCAGGTCCTTATAGGTCTGACCGATTGGGCCAGCGTCGCTGAGCCATACGTCCATGCCTTTCACCTTGGCGAGCACAGCGGCACCCGCGCCACTCTCTCCTCCGCCCAGTACTACTAATCTTTTTGCCATATTGTGTTGTGTCTTGTTTTGCTTGTTTAACGGATCTTGAGCGACACGAAGGTCAACGCGGCGAGCAGGATGCTGATCAGGAAGAAACGCATCACGATCTTGGCTTCGGGGATGCGGTGATCGGGCGTTTTGATTTTATAATCCCAAGTGAGTTTAGCCGGGTCGGCTGTGAAGTGGTGATGCAAGGGCGTCATCTTGAACAGGCGCATATTCTTGCCCTTGTGGAGCTTGACATACCACACCTGCATGATGACCGACAGTTCCTCGATGAGGAAGATGCCGCACAGCACGGGAATGAGCCACTCCTTGCGGATGAGCACTGCGAACACAGCGATGATACCGCCCAGGCACAGGCTACCCGTGTCACCCATGAACACTTGAGCCGGGAAGGAATTATACCACAGGAAGCCGATGGTTGCTCCGATGAATGCCGCGGCATACACTACCAATTCGCTGCTATCCGGGATATACATGATATTCAGGTAGGATGAATAGATGACATTACCTCCCAGATAGCACATGATGGCCAAGGCGACGCCGATAATTGCCGACGTACCTGTAGCCAATCCGTCCACACCATCGGTCAAGTTGGCACCGTTGCTCACTGCGGTGATGACAAAAATCGTCACCAGAATAAACAGAATCCATCCGCCCAACTGCTTGTACTTGCCCATCCAACCGGTGAAGTAGGCATAGTCAAAGTTGTGGTTCTTGACGAAAGGCAAGGTAGTTTTGGTGGCCTTGACCGCCTGAGACTTGTGGATTTCCACGAGTTCGGGAGTCTCGTTGCGGTTGGTCACATGGACGTTCTCGTTCATCACGATGGCAGGACTCAGATACATGGTCAAACCCACAATGATACCCAGACCCACCT
>DAIREJ010000113.1:0-7151 GCA_036795635.1 Sodaliphilus sp. | reverse complement strand
GCGACGGGTCGGCGTAGACCTGCTCGAAGATATCATTCACTTGTTGTTCAAAACGCTTCATCTCATTCTTGTCGATGGCCGAAGCCTGCAGGGCAACCATCACCATTGCCACTGTCAATAACCATGATTTCATATCGTCTTTTTTATAACTACGATTTGCAATTTCCTCGCAAAGTTCCGAATAATTCCTGATACTTGCAAGCACTTTGCCAGAAATCGCACAATCCAGTCGTTCTACCAACGCAGTGGTCTACCAGCCGCAAGCGGTCTACCAATATAATGATCTACTAGCGCGAAGCGCGGTCTTCTTAAAAATTTAAAATTTTTTTGGTGTTAAGCAGATTTTTTTGTAATTTTGGGGCGTGATTAGCACATCACAGGGAACCAGACTGATAAACAAATATTTTTCAAACCATTATTTTATTAACCACAAAAAATGCATCTATGAAGAAGTTAGTACTAACTTTGGCTCTGTGTGCAACGTTGAGTGCGGGCGCCCAGGTGGTGAACGTCAGCGGCATTGAGCGGGTGAACCTACCGGAGGATGCCGCAACACAGGTGGCGGCAATCAGCCCGGCAGGCGACTATCTGCTCCTGTCGACCGATACCCACCAAGGATTGACCAAACTCGACCTGGCCACAGGGGAGCGTACGGTAATTACCAACGCGACGGGAGCGGGCTACAATGTCCGTATCTCGGAAGATGGCAATAACATCGTCTACCGGCAGACCAGCATCAATGACAAGAAGCTGCGTCAGGTAGCCGTGCAGAACTACAACGTGGTCACTCATGCCACTGAGCAACTGGTCAAGCCCACGCGCGAGCTGCAGGCTGTGCAGGTGATGGGCAACACCGCCACTACTGTGACCAAGGGCAAGGCAAAAGCCAAGTCGCTCGACGGCACCAAGGCCGTTAAGGCTACGATGGCCTATGCCACTCAGAACTATGAGCTGATGGTGAACGTCAACGGCAAGGCACGCCAACTCACCCCACTGGGCGCAGGCAAGCGCTACATCTGGGTGTCGCTCTCGCCCAATGGTGAGAAGGTGTTGTTCTTTGTCAGCGGCGATGCAGCATACGTCTGCAACATCGACGGCACGGGACTCCAAAAGTTGGGCATGCTCCATGCGGCCAAGTGGCTCAACGACAACGTTGTCGTGGGCATGAACGACAAGGACAATGGTGAAGTGTACACCAGCAGTGAGATTGTGGCCGTTAACCTCCAGGGGCAGCGGCAAGTGCTCACCGGCAATGACATGATTGCGATGTACCCCCAGTGCGGTGGCGACAAAATCGCATTCACGACCGATGCCGGAGAGGTTTATATGATTAACCTGACTAAATGATGACGGCTATGAAAAAGATTTTATTACTTGCTGTAGCCGCTATCCTTGCGGCAGGCACGATGCAGGCAAAGACAGCAGACGAGCTGCGCATCTATCTAAATCCTGGACACGGCAGCTGGGGGCCCAACGACCGTCCCATGGCTACGATTCCTTATCCCAATCTCCCCGAGACGGGAATGCCCGACACTTGCGGCTTCTATGAGTCGAACACCAACTTGTGGAAGGTCCTCCAGCTGGGCGAGACGCTAGAGAAAATGGGCATCCAGAGCGACAATATCGTGTACTCGCGTGTGAAGAATGGCCCGTACCCCTATGTGGCCGGAGCTGCTGATGCAGAACTATACAACCGCCCGCTGTCAGAAATCTGCGAGGAGGTGGAATTGGGTAACTTCGACATGTTCATCTCTGTCCACTCCAATGCTCACGTCGATGGCAATAATACCAACTATCCGCTTTACCTCTATCGAGGATATGATAATGGTGTCACAGGATCTCTGACTGGCACTTTTGGCGAAGACGAAGATCAGCATGAGGTCACTGTAACCTATACTGGCAATGCTGTTGAAGGCAGCTGGGACATGTGTGATGTAAACTGGGGATACCATTATATGAGTGAAATAGATCCTCAGAGTTACTACAGCCCCACACAGAAGAACCTGCGTGGTGATATCTCGTTCCAAGGTAGCGGTAGCGTCAGCGAGCGCAGTAATGGCAACTACTATGGTGGCTATTATGGCGTTCTTAAGCATGGTGTGCCAGGCTTCCTAGTAGAGGGTTACTTCCACACCTATCAGCCTGCTCGTCACCGCGCGCTGAACATGGACTACTGCCATCAGGAAGGTGTGCGCATCGCGCGCGGTGTGTGTGACTACTTCAACCTCACGCCCGAGAGCACGGGCTACATCATGGGCACCGTGAAAGATCTTCACGAGAAGATTGTGAACAGTCTGTTCCAGTATTCTGCAGGAACCAATGACCAGTGGCTGCCCTTGAACGGTGCTACTGTGAAACTGTTGAAGAACGGCAACGAGGTTGCTTCCTACACGGTTGACAACAACTACAATGGCGTATTCTTCTTCGGGGACCTCGAACCGGGCGAATACACCCTCGACGCAACCCTCGACGGATACAAGCCCTTGTTCGACGAGTACAAGGAGCCCGTGACGGTCACGGCCAATGCTACCACTTATCCCTTGCTCTTCCTTGAGAATGTGGACTATGTGCCACCCACCGAGGTCTTTGAGAACTATCCCGAGCCTGAGCAGCCAGATTATCTGAAGGTGGCAAGCGAGTATGTGTTCGAGCAGTCGAATCAGTCGTTCAACTTTGCCGGTACCATCAAGGATGCCGTTCAAATTGGCGACTCGACCATCGTACTCACCAACGAGGGCAAGGTGCCGCACCTCTATCTCATCAAGACGAGTACCAAGGAACTGGTTAAGGAACTCAGTACCGAGGGCATCTATACTGAGGACAGCCCAGGCTTCTTCAGCCCGCTGAACGCCATCAATCGCACGGCCGACAACAAGCTCGTCGGCGTGTCGCTTACCGAGAACCAGTATGGTGCTGACAACGTGGCTGATGGTTACACCCGTGGCACGGCACGCGTCTACATTTGGAATGATTTCGATGAAGCACCGTCGCTATTTACTTCTACGAAGAACTCGGGTAACTACTACAATGCCAATGTGGGTCACGGAATCTTGGTAAATGGAGCGTCTACTGGAGAATGCGAAGTCCTTATCACTGCCATGACTACTGGCTCAACCTGCAACATCCGCCTAGTTCACATCAACATGCTCGACGGCGAGCAGACATCAGTGTTCCATGACAATCTGTATAATGGCGGATTCGTAGGTAAGCAGACCGCCTATGGCGAGGAACTCCACATCGTCGTATCACCCAATGGAGACGATAAGGTTGTTTTAGGTGGTATGGGTACAATCAGCGAGTTTGTCACACCAGTAGCTATTACTGGCAACCCGACCGAAATCAAGACGCTGAGCGACGAATTCGGTGCTACAGGTGTGGGATTCCAGTGCTTCAAGTATGCTGGACACAGTTTGCTCGTCACTCCGTATGCCGAGGATGGAACTGTCAAGGGTATCAAGATTCTGGATATCACGGGTGGTGTTGACAAGGCTAAGCTCATCAAGACTGTGAACACTGACATTGTCGAGGTCTCTGGCATGCCACGCAAGGCTACCCATCACGATCCTGTTTTGAATGGTCTTACCGAGCATATCGCTACGGCTATTGTGAATGGTGAAGACATCGATGCGACACTCGTTGGTGCCAATGGTGTCAACTTCTTCACAACCGAGGGTGTTGACCAGCCTGTCGTCAAGGGCATCTTCGCTTATGGCCTGAACAGCGAGAAGAACGAGGACAACTCCTACACCTTCACCTTCAATGCCAACAGCGATGCCAATGAGGCTTACATTGTCTTCACAGACGCTGAGGGCAACGAGGTAGGACGTGTGGAAGTACCCAATGTGGTTGAAGGTGAGAATACCGTCACGCTGACACAGGACGAGTTGCCTGGCGAGGGCGGCGAGATGAACTGGGCCGTGAACCTGGTTGGTAACAACATCCCCACCATCGCCCTGATTAACACCCCCGATGTCACCTACACGGGACAGGTGTTCAACACTGTTTACAACAGCCCCGAGAGCGATTTCTTCGGACGCATCTACGTAGGCAACCGTATCGGCTCAGGAAACGTTGGTAATGGTATGTGGATCTACAATCAGGAGTATGCGCGCATCAACGACCAGGTTTTAAATGCTCGTCCTTTCGATGAGAAATTCAGTAGCAACTACCGTATGGGTATTGATGCCGAAGGTAAGGTTTATGTGCCAGATTGGGGCGATGGAACATCTGGTGTCTTTGTCTACAATCCTAACAGCGAGGAAGACGCATTCTCGCCCTTCTTCGTCAACGAGGACGGCTCACCGCTGAACCGCAGCTCTGATGGCCTGTTGACCAATGCTGCGGGAGAGGCTGTGGCAGGTTCGTCGCCGGGCGTGTTCGTTGCTGGTAAGGGAGCCGAAACGAAGTTGTTCGTTTACAATGAAGATCTTTTTATCAGTGGTGTAGGTAACAATGTCAGTGTCTACAACATTGGTAACGAGGACGGAACCATCGCCACTTACTGGAACCAGGCTCCGAGTGCCAACTATGCCGTAGGCCCCTGGCAGCTCAACACCAACGGCAATGTCTGGGGTTATCCTGATGGTAGCTGCTGGGTGTCGCAGTACCGTAGTGCTGGCAACAATGCTAGTGGTGTGCCGTCGCTGATGTTTGTCGATCCCGAAGGCAATGTCACCTTCAACTCGGGCAAGAACGGCTTCTCCGATTACCTCAACGGATCGGATCGCGCAGGATTTGCCGTGAACGGGGACAACAGTGTCTTGGTAATCAATGATGGATCGGGTTACTTCCAGTTCTTTGACTTGGAGATGGATGGATTTACACCCATACTCACTCCGAAGTACTCTTTCAAGTCTTCAACTGATCTAGGTACTGCTGTCTACCAAATGAACTTCGACTATGCAGGCAACTTGGTTGCTACTGGTAACAAGTTAGGTGTCTTCTCGATTCCCACCGAGGACAACCAGACGACCGTGCCAGCTAGGTTGGACCTGCTCGTCAAGAAGATTGTTGCCACCAGTATCACGCTCAACCACACCGATGACGAGAACATTGTGCTCAGAGGTGGTGAGACGCTGCAACTCGAGGTAGTCGCATTTGAGCCACAAGAAGCTGACCCGAGCGTGACTTGGTCGTCGAGCGACGAGACCGTGGCTATAGTTGACGAGACTGGACTGGTGACGGCTGTTGCGCTGACCGAGGGCGGGGCCAAGGCTCCCGTCGCTGGTGAGACTTTCCCGGTGACTATCACAGCTACTTCGGTCCAGAACCCCAACGTCACGGCTTCAGTAACCATCACTGTTGACTACACGCTAACGGGTGTCGAGGGCGTTGCTGCCAACAAGCAGGTTGTCGGTGTCAAATACATCAACGCTGCAGGTATGCAGAGCAACAACCCGTTCGAGGGGGTCAACATCGTGGTAACCACCTATGATGATGGCTCGCAGAAAGTCACCAAAGTGATTCGCTAATGCACAAATGCACAATGCATGATGCATAATTACCGCCTGGCAGAAAACCTGCCAGGCGGTTTTTCATCAAAAAAATCATCCAAGCAGAATAATTCTTAATTCTTAACTCTTAATTCTTAATTAAAAGTAGTATCTTTGTAGTCTCGAAACTGAACCCATGCACATCGCAATTGCTGGAAATATTGGCAGCGGCAAGTCAACACTCACTAGGTTGCTTGCCAAGCACTATGGATGGACGCCGCGATACGAGACCGTCGAGCACAATCCCTATCTTGAGGACTACTACCGCGACATTCATCGCTGGTCGTTTAACCTCGAGGTGTTCTTCCTCAAAGAGCGCTTTAAGGACTTGTTAGCCATCTCGCAGTCACAGGAAACCATCATACAGGACCGCTCCATATTCGAAGGGGTCTATGTCTTCATGGCAAACAACAAGGCGATGGGTAACCTCAGTGACCGAGACTACAACACCTATATGGAACTGTTTGAACAGATGCTGACGGTCGCCAAGCTACCCGACCTGATGATTTATTTGCGGGCATCGGTGGCGCATTTGGTGGGAAACATCCAGAAGCGCGGCCGAGACTACGAACAGACCATGCAGCTCGAATATCTCGAAAACTTGAACAACCGTTACGAGGACTTCATCACACGCCAGTACAAAGGCCGCGTGATGATTGTCGAAAAGGACAACCTGGACTTTGAGAACCGCCCGGAGGATCTCATGCAAGTCACCGACCGCATCGACCGACTCCTCTTCGGACTCTTTCCCGACACCTAACCCCCTACCTCCTTAAGCCCTTGGGAGGACTTAATTCTCAATTTTCAATTCTCAATTTTCAATTAAAAACAAAGATGCATATCGCTGTAGCTGGAAATATCGGATGTGGCAAGACCACACTCACCCGCATGCTCGCTAATCGCTACGGGTGGCAACCGCGTTACGAGTCGGTCGCAGACAACCCTTACCTTGCCGACTTCTACGCCGACATGGAGCGGTGGTCGTTCAATCTGCAGATTTACTTCCTGAACCGGCGCTTCAAGGAAGTCGTTGAAATCTCGAAGAGCGACGAGTATATCATCCAAGACCGCACCATCTTTGAAGATGCATGCATCTTTGCGCCAAACCTGCACGACCAGGGTAAGATGAGCGACCGAGACTTTGACAACTACAAAGACCTCTTTGACCTGATGATGTCGCTTGTCAAACTCCCTGACCTGATGATTTACATCCGCGCGAGCATACCCACGCTGGTGGCACAAATCCAGAAGCGCGGACGTGACTACGAGCAGACCATGAGGCTCGACTATCTGCAGGGATTGGAACAACGCTATGAGAAGTGGATTGCCGATTATCAGGGACCGCTCCTGGTCATCGATGGAGACAACTGCAAGTTCGGCGAGAACCCTGAGCACTTTGCTCAGATAACCGACCGCATCGACACCATGCTCTACGGCCTCTTCCCCATGCTGTAACGCAGTCGGTGGTTGGTGGCGACGCACCAGCGCAGCAAGCGTGGCCAGCGCAACAGCAGGTGCAGCACGCGCGTCTTGGTGCGGAGGCCGGCAGTAGGGTAGGAGAGGACCTGACGGTACCATGGGTCTGCCGGGTCGATGGTGCCACACAAGAACGCCAGGCGGTCAATCTCCATGCCACGCAAGGCGGCCTCGTGTTGTTCA
>DAIREJ010000112.1:0-7230 GCA_036795635.1 Sodaliphilus sp. | reverse complement strand
TGTTAATCATGTAACCCATGCCATGATTGTCAATCACGACAAAAGCGGGATTAAGTTCAACAATGTCACCTTTTATGTAATCTATCATAACTCTATTTGTTTAGTAAAATATTTATCACTGCATTAATGTCTGCCACCTGAATCTCACTATCCCTATTAACATCGGCACGGATGAGGCGAGCGGCATTATGGTTGTCCGATGGTGAAAGAATCACTTCGACAATCGCCATGATATCGGCGATGTTCACTTCGCCATCATTGTTCACGTCACCAGACAGAAGCATGTTGGTAATTACATCTTCTATCATCGCTGCCACATTCAACTTACCGCAACCCCATCGAGGCTTGTCACCCGATTCAACAAAATCATCTCTCAAGGATGTGCGGCTAAGCACCTGACGCACGTCGGCCACACCAAGCGACGGATTCACCTCAAGCATCAAAGCTATAGCGCCCGACACAACCGGTGCCGACATGGATGTTCCCTGATTAACGTAGTATGGGTAACTATTGCCCTCAAGGACAACAGGTGTGAGCATTGAAGAATCGTCTAGTCCTTGTTTATAACGATTGGCTGAGGAAGCCACAAGAGAACCAGGGGCACATACATCAGGCCTTGCGATGCCCCGCTCATCAGGTCCAAAGGAAGAGAAATCGGCTATGTCTCCAGGGATTATCCCCGAGACAACATGTTCTGCACCCAAGACATCAATATAAGACATCCGTGAACAATAGGCGCCCACAGACAAGACGCTGTCTGTCGTCGCAAGGTCACTTATAGAGCCTGAGGTGGTTCCACCGGTGACACCGTCAAGTCCAAAAGTGTAGAAATAGGCACTCTTAGTGCACCAACCCGACAAAGCGGTGGGTTCATCGGCAACATACTGCAACCCCAACAAATGCCCAGACGTGACAGACGTCACGTCATAAACCCAATAAGAATGAAAACGGCCGTTACCGGGAACATCAGATTGCACAGAACCATCCTCAATGGCATTGGCAAACAAGACCTCTCCGTCGTAGTAACGGGCAAAAGCCTGGTCTTTATCACTCGACAACGTGAAAACGCTATCCTCGGGCAGGAGGTCTAAAAGGGGTGACGAGTATTCGAGCTCTCCCGTCTGCCGATTCATCACCACTACACGAGAGCGATGAACTTGCTGCCTGTTGCTCCACATACTCACATAGCCATTGCGTTGCAGGCCACCCCACTGGTTACGCAACAAAGTCGTCACCGTGTCGCCAGGTCCGGATAAAGAACCGTGGAAACACACCGGGGCATTACCGTCATTACCTGCCGACACCACACAGATGCGTCCTGGCCCAGACTCGGACTCAAAGACACGACATAAAAACGAAGTCCCGTCGTTTGGTCCATCGTTGGACCCGATGCTCATATTGATGACACAAGGCTTTTTAACCCTATCGGCATAGTCAAATATATAGGACACGGCACAAGCCACATTGACATCGGTGAGCGCTGAATCAGGCATTCCGCAGACGACGATATCGCATTGGGGGGCAACACCGTGCCAACCATTATCGAAATATCCTCCTGCAGCCGTGCCGGCTGTGTGTGAACCATGTGAGGAATTGAAACAATCGGCGGTCATAGAAGCGATTTGATCTGGCGACTCATAGCAACTCCCCGGCAAAACGCGCCCGTCAACAACAGGGCTTATTCCAGTAGAATCCTCGGGTAGATAGACAGCACAAATCCTTGAACGGCCATTAGCATCAAGGAAATTGATGTGATTGAAATCAATCCCGGTATCAATCAAGCCGACTATCACCTCGTCGCCCAACAGAGTGGAAGGCAGTCTATCACCCTGATGAACGGACAACACATTAGAGAGATAGCGAGCGCTGTCGTTGCACAGGTGAAGAGTCTGGGCAAGCGACACCTGATGAACCACACCAGCCGACACCACTTCCTGGAGACAGTCGGCAGGAATATCGGCCGTAATAAAACCGTCGTACTCGCCGAGCACCCTCACACCAATCATGCGCAAGCTATCGACAGCATCGACTCCGCTCACTGTGATGAAAGCCTTAAAGGAATTACCGGCTGAAGCACCTATAGTTCTGGTATGACCTACACGATGAGCAAGCAAGAGCTTTGATCGAGCGTTTAATGCGTCAGATGCCCACAGTGTTGTGGCCATCAAGATAAGGCACGACACTATCAATGATGCCTTTTTCATCAATCAATTCAGAGAATAATGGCGATGACGGCATTGATATCACTGATATTCACTTCTCCATCGCCATTGACATCTGCCCTGCGCTGGATATCAGCGGTAACAGATGAGCCCAGAATTATACTGATTACAGCATTAATATCGCTGATATTTACTTCACCGTCGCCATTAACGTCACCTGTCAATTCATCTAAGCAAAGGACATAACGCAAGCCAGCGTTGGCATCCAGCTTACCAGCTCCCCAACGTTCCTTATTGGCCGTAGTGAAATTCTTGTCCTTATAGCTTGACCTCTTGAGCACCTGACGAACATCAGCCACCGACAATGACGGATTGGCCTGCAACCACAAAGCGATTGCACCAGTTACAATAGGTGCTGACATCGAAGTGCCCAAGTCAGGACAATAAGGATACTCCACACCATCTACAAAAGCTGAGGGCTGCCAGTATTCCAAGTTAGGAGGATTGACATGAAACCGATTGCCCGATGAAATGATGACACTACCAGGTGCACAGACGTCGGGACGCTGAATTCCATTCTCATCTGGGCCATAAGCCGAATAGTATGATATCTGCTCCGGAACACTAAATGGACGATGGTATAGAGTGCCATCAAGCATAGTAATATACTGTCTGGAGTTGTAGGAACCTACCGAGATGCAACTGTCGGTAGTCGCGATGTCATTAATCGAGCCCTTCGCCAAGCCGCCTTCAACCCAGGAATAGCCATAACGGGAAAAATAAACATGCTGTGAGCCCCATGCCACCAGTTCAGTTGGGGACGGTGCGTAGTATTGCACACCGATGACATAATTGCCCTCATTGGCATCCAACGAACTGATATCAAACAGCGAGTATGGAATACCGTTGGCGTCCACACTACCAGTAATCTTAGCGGAACCAGTGTAGTATTCAGCAAGCTGCGGATCCTCATCACTCGAGATGATGCCCTCAGAACCCGCTGTCGTAGCACTGTATGCACGAGAGCGGTACACAATATCCCCATTTTGGGTGTCAACCACAATCAAACGGGTGTTAAATACTTTTTTATCCTTACTCCATGCACAGACTTTTCCCATGCGTGTTCTGGAGCCAAAATAACCACTCAGCAAAGTGTAAACTGTATCCTGTTTGTTTTCAATCATACGGTGGACACAAACACCATTATTTCCGTCATTACCGGCAGAGACCACAAATATACGTCCAGGGCCTGACATCTGCTCCATAATGCGAGAGAGGAAGGAACTGCCGTCGTGTAATCCGACATTGGTTCCCAAACTGATATTCACAACACAAGGTTTGTTCATGCGACGGGCATAATCGTCGATGAAAGTGATGCCATAGGCCACACGTGCATCGGTCAGTTCATGCTCGGGAATGCCACACACGACGATGTCGGCATCAGGCGCCACACCATACCACCCGTTATCACGATAACTGCCAGCCGCAATGCCGGCAACCTGAGTACCGTGACTGGATGTTGAGTCGTCGGTCGTGAGGTTCTTTATCAGTTCTGGCGTTTCATAATATTTTCCGGGAAGCATGATACGGTTGATCACCGGCGAACGACCCTCTTCACCATTGTCAAGTGGCATATACACCGACTTGACACGGGTGTTACCCGTCGAATCCATCAGATTGACATGGTTGAAGTCAAACCCACAGTCAATAATGCCAATGATAACGTCCTTGCCTGTATAAGGCATTTCCAAACCATTTCCCAGTTGCACATCTTCCACGCGAGAGTAATATCGTGCCGAATCACTACAGGTTTCCACTGGCATGGCCCATGAAATGTGCTCAACACCTGGCAACGTGCGAATCGTTGACACCTGCACGTCGGGGCCAAATTGTGCAACAAGAAAACCACTGTAACGTGCAGTGATCACGAGACCTGCTTCGCGCAACTGAGCCAGGCTCACCACGTCGTCGTCCACGGTAATAAACGCCTCGGAATAATCAGTTACAGAGTTTTGGGCACCAGCCGTCAGACTGCAGGCGAAACAGCCTAATAGCAGGAACAGATATGACGAAAGCCGTCTTAAAGACTTAATTTGAAACATTTTACCATTGCTATAATTACTATCAAAGCACAAAATTAATAAAAAAAAACATCTGACCACATTATTATATTATATTTTATCAGATTTTTGTCATCTAAACGCGTGAATTAATCAAGTAACAGAGAAAGGAAACTGGTAGGCATGTACACAAAAAAGCAGTTCAAGCGACCGGAATGCCCAGTCGCTTGAACCTTTGTTTTTGAGTTGGTGAGCGCTACCCCACCAAGAATTCTTTTACTTCATGCTATTCACATAGTTGCGAAGTTGCTCGTTGTCAGGATCGTTCTCCAGCCACTTCTGATAGTATGTCTTGGCAGTTGCCTTGTCACCCTTGTTGAAGTAGTAGGTGGCGAGATAGTTGGAGGCATACTTGTAGTAGCGTGCATAGTCGGACTTGTTCTCCTTCTGGTCAAGGATGCGGAGCAATTCATTGTAAGCATCCAGTGCAGCACCGTTGTTGTTGTCGCCCTCACGGACCTTGGCGATCTTGGCCTTTTGGTTCACAATCTGCACGTTGCCGGGAACCAACTTGTCCACCTCGTCAATGTACCTTTGTGACTTGGCAAGCGCGTCGGCAGCAGTTGCAGCGTCAATGCCCTCGGTGTTAGCGATACCCAGATAGTAGTTCGACAGCGTGAACAGGTCGTTTGACTTGTTGTTGCCGCTATCCACCAGACGCTGGTAATACTCGGCAGCTTTTACAAAGTCCTCATTGTCGGCATAGCTGTCACCCATGAAGCGAATCAGGTCAGTATTATTGGGGTTGATCTGCAGCGCTTTCTCGTAAGCGGCGATAGCCTCGGCGGGCATACCGGCATTTTGGAGAGCCTGACCATAGTCGGTGTAGTCACGAACCTCGTAGTTGGAGCCTTGGGGAACTGCATTAGCGAAGAAAACCTTGCCAGCCTCAACGGCCTCGGCCCACTTCTCGAGTTGCACCAGGTTGTAGAGTTGCATGCGCTTCATGTAGAACACCTTGCTGTCGGTGGGGTTCAGCTTGTTCACCAGACTGGTGGCCAAGTCAAGAGACTCCTGATACTTCTCGCCGAAGAACAACAGCTGCACATAGCGCACCTCGTCCTGAGCAAAGTGGTTGGGGTTCTTGATGTACTTGCCATACTGCTCGGCTGCCTTGGCACCCAGGTTGTCGGCATAGTACTTCTCAGCCAGCTCACGCTGAACCAGTGCTGAGTTGGGCACCTTGGCCTGGAGCTCCTCAAGACGACCGATAGCCATTTCGGGAACCACGTTGAAGTAAGTGTCTGCATACTTCACATAGGCCTCGATATTGTTGGGATCCTTGTCAAACGCCAGCTCATAGATACCGGCGGCGTTGCCCCAGTCCTTCTTGTCGGCCTTGGTGTCGGCCTCAAAGATGTAGCTGTCGGGGTCATCAGCATTCCACTTGCGGGCATTCTTGATGCATTTCTCAATATCCTTGGCATAGGTAGTGGGATTGGCATCATAGAAAGCGCGAGCGATTTCCACTTCAAGCTTGGCATCCTTCTTGGACAGCTTGCGAGCCTTCTCGAGCAGAGTCTTCACATCACCACCGTTCTTGAGAGCGATAGCTGCTTGTCCCACATAGTTGTAAGGATTCATGGCATTGGCAGCGATACCTTTCTCAAAGTTGGCAGCAGCTTCAGCCACCTTACCCTGGTGCAGAGCGATCTGACCCAGATAGTAGAATGCCTCGGCCTTGTCGGTGCTGGCAGCATTCAGATTGCGCTCCAGCAACTCCTTGGCATTGTCCAGTTTGTCAACCTTGTAGTACTCAATACCGTCTTTGTAACCCTGTGCGTTCATCATCAGGGATGCACCCATCAACATGAGTGATGCAAAAAAGAATTTACGTTTCATTGCAGTAACAATTAAATGTTAATATTTATGAGTTAGTTTCGTTTGAATATTCACTTTGCAAATTCTGTGCCAAACTGCTAAATCATTGAACCTCAACATATCTAACTGGCTCGGCGGCAGGCAAGATGCCTGTTTGCAGAATTATCTTCTGCCCAATTACACCTGTCAAGAAGGTGAAGAATCCGTGATCGAGCATGCCGTTATAGGAGGCGTCAATAGCCCAGATTGTGCGCACCAACGGATACTCACCGCTGTTGATGTGAGCCTGATAGGGTTTAACACCCTCTATCTTGTCATCACCACGCACAGGCATCACCTTGATGCGGTCGGTGAAATCGATGACGCTCACCTCATTCTTGGTCTTGAGGTCTTCATATTTCTGTTCGATAGGAACCTCTGCCGACTTGAGGTCGCTGGTGATCCAGCTCACACCGATGAAACCGATGACATTCTTGTAAGTCTCAACAGCATTGAAAACCTCGGCACTTGATCCGCGGGCATAGACGTTAGGACCGAATTCTTTTCCATCGAGGAATTTATCCTTCATGTAATGCACGACACCCGTACCCGATCCATCGAACATCACCTTGATAGTATCATTCTTAAGTTTGGTGGGGAACACTTCACCCCATCGTTTCACCTTGCCGGCGAAGATGTCACGCAGGTCTTCCATCGACAACTCGTCAATGTCGTTCTGCTTGTTCACGATCACTGCGATGGCATCAACAGCAATCATCTTGGTGCGATAGCCGCGCCCAATTTTCTTGAGACTCTTTTTCTGTTCAGGTGTCAAGTCATGGGAAATAATGATGAGGTCCACCTTATTGTTGAAAAGGGAATCCAAGGCATCATGCTCATTGATGTACTCGGGCATTATGCTAGCCTCAGGATATTGGTACTCAAACACCGCAATCTCTTGTTCAAGCACACTCTGGAACGACTCGTCACACATGATGCGAGCCAGACCACGTGTGCTGGTACTCTTAGGACGGCGATCACCACATGACGACATCACCATGGAGAGCAACAGCACCGCAATAACCAATATACTACTTCTCTTGATCATGGCTATCATCTGTTTTATTGTCCTTGGCAGCCTTATCATA
>DAIREJ010000111.1:0-7367 GCA_036795635.1 Sodaliphilus sp. | reverse complement strand
CGGCGTCACGTGAGAAGCAAACACCCGTGGCACTGTTGTTGCCCATGTTGCCATAGACCATTGCCTGCACGTTGACTGCGGTACCATACTCCTCGGGAATCTGGTTCATGCGGCGGTACAGGATAGCACGGTCGTTGTTCCAGCTGTCAAACACAGCATAAATGGCACCCCAGAGCTGATCGTAAGCGTCGGTGGGGAAATCCTTACCGGTATTCTCTTTCACTGCGGCCTTGAAGCGAACCACGAGTTCCTTGAGGTCCTCGACCTCGAGCTCGGTATCAAACTTCACGCCCTTCTTCTCTTTCACTTCCTCGATAATCGCCTCAAAGGGATCAATGTCGGTCTTGTTGGTGGGCTTCATGCCAAGCACCACGTCACCGTACATCTGCACGAAGCGACGATAGCTGTCCCAAGCGAAACGGGGGTTGCCCGACTTCTGAGCGAGGGTCTCGGCCACCTCGTCGTTAATACCCAGGTTGAGGACGGTGTCCATCATACCAGGCATGGAAACGGGTGCGCCCGAACGTACAGATACCAGTTGGGGATTGCTAGGATCGTTGAACTTGTTACCGGTGAGTTTCTCGATGTGCTCAACAGACTTCATCACGTCGTCCTTAATCATCTCAACAACAGCTTCGCGACCCTTCTGGTTGTAAAGGGTGCAAATCTCGGTTGTGATGGTGAAACCCGGGGGAACGGGCACGCCAATTAAGTTCATCTCGGCAAGGTTCGCGCCCTTGCCACCCAACAGATCCTTCATGTCGGCACGGCCCTCTGCCTGGCCGTTACCAAAAGTGTAAATCGCTTTCATTTACTTGACTTTTTCTTTGTTGAATATATAGCTAATATTTATAAATTCTTGTTTTGCGGTGCAAAGGTAGTCATTTTGCATCAAAAATTAGCACAACGAGCGGCAAAAAACACATTTTTTAAAGATTATTGTCATTTTTGTCTTTTTGCCACTTCGTCTGAAATGGTGTCAAAGCCAGACCGTGAGCAACGGCCCGGTCATTTTTCCAAGCAAAAGGGTGTCGGAAATGAAAAAAGCATTATCTTTGCAGATTGTAATCAAACGACTACAACAATGGACAACAATACAAAAAAGATACTGGAAGACGACACTAACGGGTTGTTGACCTATGAGTATATTGCCAACAACATGGGCAGCATCGACGAAGACATGCCTACGCTAGTGGACAACATGATTCTGAAGGACCGCACCGGGCAGTTCGTAGTAAGTACGGCACGATACCTCAATGCGATTGACCGCGAGAAATATGCCTCAAGCATCGACCTGCTGGTCAAGGCAGCCATTGCCAAGGACCGCGATCACGTTTATCTTGCCTACCTTGCATCGTCGCTGTGGGGTGCTGACTACAAGGAGCATGCTGCCGAGTTGAGCGCCCAAGACGACAACTTCCGCCGCATTTACAAGAGATTGTATCCCGTCGGGATCTAATCTTGAGAGAAGAGATTTTCAGGAAACAATAACAATAAAAATAATGAAAAGGAACTTTTTTTTATCCATCATGATGTTCGCCTTGACGCTGATGTCTTGCTCGGCTAACAACAGCGAGAGTACAGCCAGTGTCGCAGCGAGCAAAAAGGCTGACAACAAAATGACAAAGGTAAAACTCGAGACATCACTCGGTGATATTGTTGTGGAACTATATAACGAGACCCCGCAACACCGTGACAATTTCATCAAATTGGTCAAGGAAGGTTATTATGACGGCGTTCTGTTCCACCGCGTCATCAAGGACTTCATGATTCAGACCGGCGACGGTAACTCAAAGACCGCTGGCCCAGACGCCATGCTGGGTGACGGTGACCCCGGTTACACCATTGAGGCCGAATTCGTTTATCCGAAGTATTTCCACAAGCGTGGAGCCCTTGCTGCTGCCCGCACCGCAGACCAGGTGAACCCAGAGCGTCGCAGCAGCGGCAGCCAGTTCTACATCGTGACAGGCAAGATTTACAGCAGCGACGAGTTGAAGGCGATGAACGGGCGCTTGGCCGACATGAAAAAGCAGGAAATCTTCCGCCGCCTGGTCACCGAGAACCGCGAGAAGATTGAGGCGATGCAGCAATCACAGGATATGGCTGGTCTGCAAGCGATGCAGAACGAGCTGGTCCAGAAGACCGAGGCCGAGGCCGCCGAGAATCCTTTCACGATGACCGATGAGCAAATCGACGCCTACACCAGCGTGGGTGGAACGCCCCACCTTGACGGACAATACACCGTCTTTGGCGAGGTGATTGAAGGCATGGACGTGGTGGACAAGATTCAGAACACGACCACTGGCCGCGCCGACCGTCCCACCGTGGACATCAAGATTGTGAAAGCCAGCATCGTGAAGTAGTTCACAGCTGCACTGAACAAGCAGGGCTTATAGGACCTACCGGGTCTTATAAGCCTTGTTCGTTTGAGAAAAAACACAGTTTTTTAAGAAAAATAGCGCAAATGGCTTGGCGTGTGAGAAAAAATGCCTAAATTTGTAGTTTGAATTAATAACGGGCGTCACTGGGATGCCTGAATAAAAGAAAATTGTTATGATGGAACCGCGTGAAGAATCTGAATCGATGAACAATCTCGAGAAAGATCAAAACCTGAGCACTGAGCCCCAAACCGAGGCTCAGGAAGTTGTGAGTGAGCCTGTTGTAGAAGCACTAGCCGAGGAGCCTGTTGTAGAAGCACCAGCCGAGGAGCCTGTTGCCGAAGAGGTCCCCGAAGCACCAGCCGAGGAGCAAAAACCAGCCCCCAAACTTGAACTTGCCAGCAAGACCAAGAGCGAGCTAGTGGACATGATGCGTGCCGCCGCCACCCGCCCCATCGAGGAGGTGAAGGAGGAAGTGCAAGCCATCAAGGCCGCTTTTTTTGCCCTGCGCCGCGAGGAGATGGCCAAGGAAAAAGAAGAATTCCTTGCCAACGGCAACGATGAAACGGATTTCACTCCGAAAGAGGATCCCGACGAGAACAACCTGAAGGAATTGCTCAACGTGCTCAAGGAACGCCGTACAGAATACAACGCCGCCCAAGAAGCTAACCGTGAGGCCAATCTTGAGAAGAAGCGCCAGATTATCGATCTCATCAACGAGATTGCCAATGATCCCGACAATATCAACCGCCAGTACAATCGCGTGAAGCAGTTGCAACAGGAATTCAAGGATGCCGGCGAAGTACCCGCCACTGCCGACACCGAAGTGTGGAAGGATTTCCAGCGTGCCACCGAGCGATTCTATGACGTGTTGAAGATGAACAAGGAGCTTCGCGACTACGACTTCAAGAAAAACCTGGAACTCAAGCAGCAGTTGTGTGAAGAGGCCGAGGCGCTTGACGAAGAAGTCGACATCGTGACCGCCTTCCGCCAGCTGCAGGAGCTTCATAACAAGTGGCGCGAGATCGGTCCCGTCGCCAAGGAATTGCGCGAGGAGCTGTGGGCCCGCTTCAAAGCTGCATCGAGTGCCATCAACAAGAAATACCAATCCTTCTTCGAGGAGCGGAAGAGCAAGGAAAAAGAGAATGCCGATGCCAAGACTGAACTGTGTGAGAAGATTGAGCAGATCACGACCGATAATCTCAAGACCTATGCTCAGTGGGACGAGGTGACCAAGCAGATCATCGCCCTGCAGGAAGACTGGAAGAAACTGGGTTATGCCTCTCGCAAGGCCAATGCCGCCCTCTTTGCCCGCTTCCGCAAATCGTGTGACGATTTCTTTGCCAAGAAAGCCGAGTTCTACAAATCCATGAAGGAAGAGCTGAGCGGCAATCTCGCCAAGAAGCTCAACCTGTGTGAGCGCGCCGAGGCGCTGATGGACTCCACCGAATGGAAGGAAGCCACTGATCAGTTCATCGAGATGCAGAAGGAGTGGAAGACTATCGGCCCAGTTGTGAAGAAACACAGCGACGCCGTGTGGAAACGCTTTATCGCCGCCTGTGATCACTTCTTTGAGCAGAAAAAGAAACAGAACGTCAACGTCCATGCCGTTGAGCATGAAAACCTGAAGGCCAAGAAAGAAATCATCGCCACGCTCAAATCAACCATCGAGGAGGCAGCCGAAGATGCAGCCCAGATCGTTCGCGACCTGATGGATCGCTGGCAAGAAATCGGCCATGTACCCTTCAAGGAGAAGGACAAGATTTATGCCCAGTACCGCGAACTGGTTGACAAGGCCTTTGAAACGCTGAACATGCGCGGCTATCGTCCCTCGAGTGACGGTGGCTCACGCGGCTCACGCCAGGGCTCGGGCGGCGATCGCAACCTGAGCGAGCGTGACCGTCTCGTGCGTTCCTATGAGCAGCGCATGAGCGAGCTGAAGACCTTCGAGAACAACATGGGCTTCCTGACTGCCAACACCAAGAGCGGCAACTCCCTCGTCCAGGAAATGGAACGTCGCATCGCACGCCTGAAAGAGGAAATCGCCGAGCTGGAGCAGAAAATCAAGGAAATGGACAAAGCCTGATGATTAGCTTTAACATTTGACGAACCCATCATCCTACCGCAGAGGGGGCTTCACTGGCTCCCCCTGCGATATATCAATGCACAGCAAAACAGCCCTTGAACACGAATGAAGAGTAAAGGCCGATATGGACAATTTGTGAGGTGGATCTTCAGCATTGTCGATTTGCTCGTTGTCAACCTCACTTTCCTTGCCGTCACGCTGTGGCATGGCGGCCAAGGTGGAGCCAACGCGTTGTTGACCCGCCCTATCTGGCTATCGCTCAACGTGGCCATGCTGGTGTGCATCTATTTTTACAACAACGTCCACGAGCGCCGCGTCTTCTACGCCGAGAAAGTTGTGGGCCAAGCCATCAAGCTGGTGCTGACTCATGCAGGCCTGTTCGTGTCACTCACGGCATTCCTTGGCCCGTTTGAGGGCCCATGGCACATCATACTGCGCTTCTATGTACTCTTCTTCCTGGTGCTGTCCACCTGGTGGGTTGTCTCCCGTCAGTTGGTGAAGCTGTACCGCAACCACGGTTTTAACTTTAAGCGCGTCATCGTCATCGGCGGTGGCACGGTAGGTGTCAGGCTCATTAACGAGATGATCGGTGACCAAGGCTATGGTTACCATATCGTGGGCTTCTTTGACAACAACCCCAAGGCGCGCTCGGTCTCGGCGGTGTATCAAGGCTCACTTGATGACGTGGAGCAGTTTGTGAAGACGCATCAGGTTGACGAGATGTTCTGCGCCGTTCCCGACACCGAGGACAACCAGAATGTCGCCCGCATGATCCGCATTGCCGACAACAACGCTGTTGATTTCTACTACGTACCCCAATTCGGCCGCACGGTAACACGCCAGTTCGAGTTGAGTTCGGTGGGCGATGTTCCCATTCTCGCCGTACACCCCTACCCCTTGAAGAATCCCATCAACCGTTTGGTCAAGCGCCTGTTCGACTTGATCGTTTCGACGATAATGCTTATCCTGTCGCCGCTGGTCATCATCCCGGTGGCCATCGGCATCAAACTGTCGTCACCAGGTCCCATCTTCTTTGTGCAGAAGCGTACCGGCTACCGTGGCCAAGCGTTCAACTGCTATAAGTTCAGGACGATGCGCGTGAATGCCGACAGCGATACGGTGCAGGCCAGCAAGCACGACCCGCGCGTGACACGATTCGGCAACTTCCTGCGCCGCACGAGTATCGATGAACTGCCTCAATTCTTTAATGTGTGGCGCGGCGACATGAGTATCGTAGGCCCCCGTCCCCACATGGTAGCGCAGACCGAGATGTATAGCGAACTGATTGACAAGTACATGTTGCGTCACACCATCAAGCCCGGCATCACCGGTTGGGCCCAAGTGCGCGGCTACCGTGGCCAGACCGAGGAGTTGTGGCAGATGGAGAAGCGTGTGGAGTTTGACGTGTGGTATGCCGAGAACTGGTCATTCTTCCTGGACTTGAAGATTATCTTCCGCACAATTTGGAACGCCCTCACCGGTGAGGACAATGCTTATTAGTCTTTAGTTTTCAGTCCCTGGTTTCTGGTTTTTAGTCATTTGATTTATCATGGAAAGAACTGGACGCGAGGAATATGCACTGGCTTTGTTAAGAAGCTGCTATGGTTATGACCAATTCCGCGGACAGCAGTGGGACATCATCAGCCACACCCTGGATGGTGGCGACAGCATCGTGCTCATGCCCACCGGCGGCGGCAAATCCCTGTGTTACCAAATTCCCGGCCTGATGAGTGAGAGCGGCTTCGCTATTGTGATTTCGCCGTTGCTGGCGCTGATGAACGACCAGATTGACGCCCTGCAGCAGAACGGCATTCCCGCCCGCGCCCTGAACAGCGAGAAAAGTGACATTGAGAACCGCGAAACAGTTGACCTGCTCATGGAGGGCAAGGTCAAGCTGCTCTACATCTCTCCCGAGAAACTACTCAGCGAAATCACGCGATGGAACACTGCCATCACCGACCGCATCTGCCTGTTCGCCGTGGATGAGGCACATTGCATCTCGCAGTGGGGCCACGCCTTCAGACCCGAGTACACCCAGCTTGGGACGCTCAAGCAAAACTACCCCCACATTCCTGTGATGGCACTCACCGCCACTGCCGACCGCATCACGCGCGACGACATCGCCCAGCAGCTGCACATCATCGATGCCAGGTTGTTCATCAGTTCCTTTGACCGTCCCAACATCTCGCTGAACGTGGTGCAAGGCTCGACGGGGCGACAGAAGATGAAGCAGATAGTGCAGTTCATCAACCTGCACCGCGGCGAGAGCGGCATCATTTATTGCCTGCGGCGCAAGGACACCGAAAAGATGGCTGCCGAGCTGAAACGCCTGGGCATCGACGCCCGCCCGTTCCACGCCGCCATGAGTGCCCAGGAGAAACAACAGGTGCAACGCGACTTCATCAACGATGACGTGAAGGTGGTGTGCGCGACCATCGCCTTTGGCATGGGCATCGACAAGAGCAACGTGCGCTATGTCATCCACAGCAACATGCCGCGCAACATCGAGAGCTACTATCAGGAAATCGGACGTTCAGGGCGTGACGGTTTACCCGCCGAGGCATTGCTGTTCTACACCTATGGCGACGTGGTGACGCTGCAACAGTTCGCGCAACAGTCGGGGCAGGTACAGGTGAACATGGACAAGCTGCGCCGGATGCAGCAATTCGCCGAGAGCGGCGTGTGCCGCCGTCGCATCCTGTTGAGCTACTTCAACGAGCGCTATGACCACGACTGCCACAACTGCGACGTGTGCAACAACCCGCCCGAACGGTTCGACGGCACGACCTACGCCCAGATGGCCCTGAGTGCCATCAAGCGCACCGACGAACAGGCCACGATGTTCACAGTGACCGACATCCTGCGCGGCTGGCGCAAGGCCGAGATTATCGAGAAAGGCTATG
>DAIREJ010000110.1:0-7392 GCA_036795635.1 Sodaliphilus sp. | reverse complement strand
ATCAATATGATGGCGATGGCCTTGCAGATCGACATGGTGGTGTTGTCACGTTTCATGAGCGGTGGTGTTTTATTGGTTTTCCATCATCTCGTTGATGGACACAAAGCGGTAGCCCTTCTTTCTCAGTTCCTTGATGAGGGCGGGTAGGCGGTCGTAGAACTTCTCTATTCGGCGCTCGTCGGTGCCGAAGTGGATCATCAGCAGGTGGCCGTTGAGCGTCTTTTCCTTCTCACAGCGCATGATGCGGTCCCATAGCCATTTATTATCGCGATAGGGGTTCCCACCAGTGATGCCTGGATAGGTGTAATCCATGCAGCTCAGGGTGCCGGGCGAGTAGTTGATGAGTTGCAGACCCATCTCGTGTGCCCAGCCAGCGACGGTGGCGTTATGCCACTCGTAGGGCGGGATGAAGTAGGGTGCCGACTGTGGGGTGATGCCGTATTCGACAAGTTTTGCGTAACTCTTGACGATATCGTCTCGGAACTCCTCTCTGGTCACCAGCAAGGAGTCGCGTTTTTCCCACGCGCAATAGACCAGGTGGCCATAACTGTGACTGCCTACATAGTGGCCATCATCAACGAGCCTCCGAACCACGTCGGGGTAGAGTTCAAAGAAACGGCCTGTGAAAAAGAAGGCGCCCTTGATGCCGTTCTTCTTGAGGGTGGAGATGATGCGTTCGGCTCCGTCGGCACGGTCATCGGCGGTGAAGACAAGGCAAATCTGCTTCTTGGTCGTGTCTCCCCGCACGATGGCACCCTCGTCCCATGAGAACTTGCCGCTCATGCGCTTACCCTCCATTTCATAAAACGAGAATGGGAACGTCAATGATGCCGTACCGTCCATGGTAGGCTCGTTGGTGCTGTAGTCGTGGGTGTTGTCATGATAAACCACATCGTTCGGTTGGAACATGTCATAGGTGTTACCCTCGATGTTGAGCATATCGTCAGAAAGATTCACGCCTTTGAGGCTGTTGAAGATGGTGGCATACACGGGGCCGTCAACCAGACCGCCTGTGGGCATGCCGACGCCTTCCATTACATAGTTGCTGTGTGTGGCATGAGGGTAGATACCGCTGCGGGGTAGTTCCACAATCATGCTCGTGCCCCACGGGTTGCAGCCCAAAAGCCAGTCGCGCAATGCTGCCTCCATCTCTTCGAACTGGCGGTCGCCCGTCAGCTGGAGGTAAAGGATGCACTGGGTGAGCATCGCTGTGGTCAGGTTGTTGCTGCACCAGACGCCGGGAACGCCCCACAGGAAGGGATTACCTGTTTGTTCGGCGCGTTCTTTGACACGCTCGATGCCTGCACGTATGTTGCGGATGAACTCGGCTTGCAGTCGCTTGTCATGCTTGACCGCTTGTGCCACGCGCACATGGCCCATGTTCATGAAGGGATACCACTGGTAGTGACGGGCACTGTCAGCGCCCATCCACGGCGTGACGGGTTCGCGTCGCCCGTATTCCACCGCCTGGGCCAGATAACTGCTGTCTCCAGTTGCATGAAATAGCTCAATAGCCCCCAACTCCATATCATCGACCCAGTTGTCCTCCTCGTAGATATATGGAGAGACCACGCTCACCGTCTGGGTGTTGCCCGGTTTCTCAATGCCCACCTGATAGGCGTCGGCGGCCTTAGCACCGATTTTGGCGGCAAATTCGGTGTAATAGGGCGCAAGATACAGTGAACCCATGGCAAAGTCACTGGCAAACTTGCCCGCAGTGCTTGCCGCTCCCATGGTCGCGTTCATAAACTTGCCGCGTTGCTGCGGCTTGCCGTCAATGAAATAGACGGGCCGTCCGTTGTTGGGCCCCCAGCCATAATCGGCGGGGTCGTCCTTGGGCAGTTTCATGCCGATATGGTCACGGTCGTCGGCAATTTGGTTGTAGAGTTCGCCTTTTGTGGGGTTCATCTTGTCAAGCCATGTCAACCCCCAATAGATCTCATCGATGATGTCGGGAATGCCGTTCTTGCCTTTCAGACCATTGGCCTGAAAGTGATCGCCGAAAGCATCTGGACACTCCTGCCAAGCCAACAACATCTGATAGATGGCATTGGCGCTCGTGGTGGTGTATTGCAGCAGGTCTGCCGCATCGTGCCATCCGCCAGTCACGTCGATACGCTGGCCCTCCTTCTCGGGATGGTATCGTACATAGGCATCCTTAACATGGCAACTGTCCTTTTGGAACGGGTTGAAGCCGCACCGTTGCTGCCGCATGTAGTTGAGCACAAAATCGGCCGTGCCGTCCCACACCCGGTTGTTGATGGGGAAAACAGGGGACTCGATGCCAGCCGCCACGATGCGGTAGGCCCCCTCGCCGTGGAAATCGCTGAAGTCTAGTCGGCACGTTGTCGCCATTTGCCCCCATGGCCCCATATGGCGCGTGGCTGTAGAGCGATAAGCAGTTTTGCCGGTAAAGGCGTCCACGAGTGTGAATTCTGTGACTTTAATGTCTTCCTGGCTGATAAGCACAGCCACTTTCTTTGCCTCGGGCAAGTAGCCCAACTGGTTGATGCGAATCCATCCGGCAGCATTGGCAATCACGGCCCACGCCACCATCATCACGGTGATTATTGTCAGTTTTTTCATTTCTCGAATAGTTACTGGGTTGGAATACCCCGCCAGCCCCGACAACAAAAGTACAAAAAATCCCCATTCCGCTCAAACTACAACTGGTATTTATGTCTTGGCCTCTGCAATAAATAGGGCTATGATAATGTGTTTTGGGTAAGTGTTCACTTTATTTAGTGAGGATTTAAGCTTTTTTTTGACGGGATGGTGTTACCTTTGCAATCAAAAATTAGATTAGCATGTTATTGAATAAGATATTGATGCAGATTCCCGTGGCTACCCCTGATACCACGGCAGCGAACAAGATACAGAAGGCGACTAATGCGGTGACCGCCCAGGTGGACTCCCTGGCTAACCAACTCAGCCCCGATTCGATTGCGGCTTTGACACCTGAGAAATTGGTGGACAAGTTCAAATATTTGGACTTGGGTGCGGTGGTAACCTCACTGTCGAGTCAGATTATCTCGCTGGGGCTGCGCATCCTCGCCGCCATCCTGATCTTCTACTTGGGTAAATTCATCATTAACAAGATTTATCACGTGGCGCGCGCCATAATGGTGCGTAAGGACTTTGACCGCTCGTTGATATCTTTCCTGCTCAGTTTCATCAAGATCACGCTGCTGTTCCTGCTCATCATCACCGTCATCGGTGTGTTGGGCATCGAAACGAGCTCGTTTATCGCCATCTTTGCCAGTGCCGGTGTCGCTATCGGTATGGCGTTGAGCGGCACATTGCAGAATTTTGCCGGTGGAGTACTCATCCTGTTGCTCAAACCCTACAAGGTGGGGGATTACATAGAATTCGGCGAACTGAAGGGTACTGTACGCGAAATCCAGATTTTCAACACGGTCATCAACACATATAATAACGACCGCATTGTCATTCCTAACGGAGGTCTTGCCACTGGTTCACTCAAGAACTTCAGTGCCGAACACTATCACCGCGTGGAGTGGCGTGTGGGCATCAGCTACGGTGACGACGTGGACGCTGCCCGCAAGGTGGCTCTGGATATTCTCGCCGCCGACCCACGCGTCGTCCACACCGATGCCGATGTCAAGGAGGATGAACTACCGCCAGAGGAACAGCACGAGGAACCTCAAGAGAAACCGATGCCCTGGTGGAAACGCCTGTTCCACTGGCATCGCCGCCGTGCTGAAGAGTTGAGAGAGGAGCATGAGGCACGGCTCGCTGCATTGATTCCCAAGCCAGACTACAACCCCAGCGTGAATGTGGAGAGCCTTGACGATAGTCAGGTGACGCTCATCGTGCGCGCATGGACCGAAATCGCCAACTATTGGGGCGTTCTGTATGATGTGAACGAGCAGATCTACAAGCAATTCCCGCAGCATGGGATCCGCTTCCCGTTCCCGCAACTCGACGTCCATTTAGAGAATCGTTAGTCACCCGCTGACTCACCCTGCGGGGCTAATGCTAATTTCGCGAATTTTACTAATTTTTTATATTTTTCAAAGTATGGCGAGCAGGAGGTGTTATTTGAAGTTGATGGTTGCTGTGTTTGTTGTGATGACAGAGTGGCAGCAGAGTGGGGCACAGGTGGTGAATTCTATCGGTGACGAGAACATGAAGGTGCCGCAGGGCTTGAAGCCGCAGGAAAAGAAAGCCGAGGGCCCATATTTGGCCGACATTGACACCGAGACACCTTATTTCCAGTATCTTGATTCGGCACAGAACTATATCTACAGTCACGACTGGCCCGTGGCAGAGCAATGGTTGCTCAAGGCCTTCAAGGTCGATCCTGACAATCCCTCTAATTCGATGGTGTTGAGCAATATCGCCACTTTGCAGCGTTATCAGGGTAAATTGGTTGACGCGGTGAAGAACTACTCCCTTGCCCTTGACATGACGCCGCATGCCGTGACATTGCTGCTGAACCGAGCTGCCCTGTATGTCGAAATGGACAGCGTGCAACGTGCGATTGACGACTATGAGCGGGTGTGTGAGCTTGACTTGTATGACACCGAAGCCCGCTACTCGCTGGGTGTATTGATGATGGAAGGCGGCGACACCAAGCGTGCCGAGGACCTGTTCAACGAAATCAAACGCATCAACCCCAACTCCGGCCTTTATCACGAGGGAATGGGTCTGCTGCACAAACGCAACGGCAACCACGCCCGCGCTGCCGAACTGTTCACGCAGGTCATCAAGGTGCAGCCAAGTTCCCAGTTGTTGGGTCATCGTGCTGACTGCTACCTGGCGATGAAACGCCTCAACGATGCCGAAGCCGACATCCGCACTGCCCTCGAAATGAACCCCGATGACCCTTACTTGTATCTGCTTCGCGCTAAACTCAATAAACTCCGTTTCCAGCGTGACGACATGAACCGTGACATCGACACCGCCGTGAGCCTCGGCCTGAGCCGCGACTACATCAATCAATCCCTCAACGAGTAGTATTTAGTTTTAGTCCTTATTGTCTTTCTTGTCTTCTTATCTTTTTGTACCTTTGCGGGCAAGATGAGAAAGAAGAAAGATATTCCGGTGATTGAGGGGTTTGAGATCACGGGCGTGGCTGCCGAGGGCAAGAGCCTGGGGCGTTGGAACGACTTGGTGGTGTTTGTGCCGTTTGGCGCTCCCGGTGATGTGATTGACCTGAAGATAGACCGCAAGAAACACAGTTTTGCCGAAGGGCACATCGAACGACTGGTCAAGCCGAGCGAATTGCGCGTGGAGCCAATGTGTGAGCACTTCGGGCTGTGCGGAGGCTGCAAGTGGCAACATCTGCCCTATGAGTACCAGCTGCAATGCAAGCAACAGCAGGTGGTGGACGCGATGGAACGCATCGCCAAGGTGCCCATTCCCGCCATCAATCCCATTTTGGGATCGGCTGCGACAACTCACTATCGTAACAAGCTGGAATTCACCTTCTCCAACAAGTGTTGGCTCACGCGTGAGCAGCTTGAGAGTGGCGCCGACTTCCCCGACCGCAATGCGGCGGGCTTCCACATTCCTGGAGCCTTTGACAAGGTGCTTGATATCAAGCGCTGCTGGTTGCAGGACGACATCAGCAACGAGATGCGCCTGTTTATTCGCAACCTCTGCGTTGAGAAGGGCTATTCTTTCTACGACATCCGTGGACAACAGGGCTTTATCCGCATGACGATGACGCGCACCGCTTCGACAGGAGAGGTGATGGAGGTCATCGTCTTTGGTGAGGACAATGCTGCTGCCATCGAGGATGTGATGAGCGCCGTGCGTGACCGTTTCCCGCAAATCACCTCGCTGCTCTATGTCGTCAACCTCAAAGTCAACGACTCACTTGCCGACCAGGAATTTGTGACCTATAGCGGGCGTGACTACATCGAGGAGGAGATGGAAGGATTGCGCTTCCGTGTCGGTCCCAAATCGTTCTACCAGACCAATTCCCGCCAGGCCTACGAACTCTATAAAGTTGCCCGTCGCATGGCTGCCCTTACTGGCGATGAACTGGTCTATGACCTCTACACGGGCACTGGCACCATCGCCAACTTTGTCGCCCGTCAGGCCCGTCAGGTCATCGGCATCGAGTATGTCCCCGAGGCCATCGAGGATGCCAAACTCAACTCCCGCGTTAACGGCATCGAGAACACCCTGTTCTATGCCGGCGACATGAAAGATGTGCTCACCGACGGTTTCATTACCAAGCACGGCCGTCCCGAGGTGATGATCATTGACCCGCCGCGTGCCGGCATGCACGAGGATGTGGTTAAGGTTATTCTGAATGCCGAGCCCCAGCGGCTAGTCTATGTGAGCTGTAACCCCGCGACACAGGCGCGCGACATTGCCATGCTCGACGAGAAATACCGTGTAGTGGAGATCCAGCCCGTGGATATGTTCCCACATACCCATCACGTTGAGAACGTCACTTTGTTGGAGAAGAAATAAAGGTGCGGCACCTTTTGTCGTGCCACACCCTTATGTGTTTGGGTTGGGGAAATGTTCAGACGGCCTATCTCAGGCTAATGATTGCAGTTGCAATCAGGGTGGCTAATGCAATGAACACACACATAGTTGTAAACCTTTAATTGTTAATAATCCTTGTCAAGACTGACAAATTTTTACCCTTTTTTACAAATTGTACAGCAAATATCGTGCCGAAATCAGTCATTTGAGGCGAAATGTATAAAAACAAGGGCCCGTGTCGGTGAGGACGCGGGCTCTTGTTGTGTTGAGCGGAGCTGGGGTTACCAGATGATGGCGCGGTCGGCGGGATCGAGCCACATCTTGTCTCCAGGCTTAACACCGAAGGCGTCAATCCAGGTGTCGATGTTCCTCAGCGTGGCGTTCACGCGGTAACGTCCGATGCTGTGGGGATCGCTCTTGGTCTGCTGGAAGATGGCCTCCTCGGTCATGTTGTCGGCCCAGATGCGGCCATAGCTCAGGTAGAAGCGCTGGGTGGGCGTGAAGCCGTCAATGCTCTTGCCCTCGCGGTATTGCTGCGTTGTCTTGAACGCGTCGTAGGCGATGCGCAGACCACCCTGGTCGGCGATGTTCTCGCCCAGGGTCAGATGGCCGTTGGCATGCTGGTCCTTCACGACGACGATCTGGTCGAACTGCTCGGCGAGCTTCTCGGCAGCCTCGGTGAACTTCTCGCTGTCCTCCTCGGTCCACCAGTCGGTCATGTTGCCATACTGGTCAAACATGCGGCCCTGGTCGTCAAAGCCGTGCGTCATCTCGTGGCCGATGACCACGCCGATGGCGCCGAAGTTGGTAGCATCATCGGCCTCCACATCAAAGAAGGGCGGTTGCAGGATGGCAGCGGGGAAGCAAATCTCGTTGGTGGTGGGGTTGTAGTAGGCGTTCACCGTCTGCGGTGTCATGCCCCAT
>DAIREJ010000109.1:5324-7484 GCA_036795635.1 Sodaliphilus sp. | reverse complement strand
AGGAACTTGTCCAGACCCTCGGGGATGTTGTCCAGTTCCTCGTTGATGCAGGGCGTGAAGGCATAGTGTACCTCGCCCTTGTGGCCGATGATGCCCGTCTTCATGCTGATGAGGTCGTCCTCGGGAGCCTTGCGCCAGTTGGGGTTCTTGCTCTTGCACAGGAATTCCTTGGCCTTGAGGTAGTCGTTGGGATCATACTCATAGCTGATCGAGATGGGAGCGATGTTCAGTTCCTTGAGGCTCTCGATGAACGACTTGTCGCGGTTGCCGTAGGCCAGCATCTTGATCAGGCTCTCCTGGGTGCGGTCGTTGCTGTCCTTGCAGCGGCCCTCACGTTGTGCGATCCACAGCGAGGCACGCTTCTGCTCGACGGCAAAATGCATATAGCCCGACAGCTGCACAGCGGCGGTCAGCGTCTGGATGCGGCCCAGGTTGCGTTTCACGATGAAACTCTTGTTCATGCGCACCAGCTTGGTGATCCAGTCATAGATGAGCAGGTTGTTGCCGATGGCGATTTCGCAAGCGTCACGGCCACCCTTGATGAGCAGGTAGCTCAGCTGTGCCGAGTCGAGCACGATGTCGCGGTGGTTGGTGACAAAGGTGTAGGGACGCTCCTTGTCCAGATTCTCGGTGCCACTGGTGGTGAGCGTTGTGCCCGTCTTGGCCATCAAGCCCTCGATGAAAGGCTTCATCACCTTTACCTGGAACTCATGCTTGCTGTTGATGCCCAGCAGCACATGCTTGAACTCCGAGTACTTGTAGTTGGGCAATGCCATCGCCACAATCTGCTGGAAACCGGGCTCCTGTACCAGAATGGTCATCGCGGTCTGGAAATCCTTGTCAGGAATCGGGCAGATGTCCTGATATTCCACTGGAATGGGTATGTTCTCGTTCTCTATCATAGTGAATTTGTATTGGGGAGGAACCGTTTGGACCCTCAAAGTTTTGGTTCATGTTTTCTCAACCCACAAAGTTAATATTTTTCCCTAAAAAAAGAGTCAGATTGAGTGTTTTTTTCAAAATCTTTCAAAAAAGCCAACGATTTGGACAAGTACGCAGCCCCCATCAGAAAAAATCGATATTGTCATTTAGTTTGTCAAAAAATGCCTACCTTTGCGAAAACCCAAAATAATGAAGATTATGAAAAAAGCATTAATGATTACGTTGATGGCCCTGATTGTGAGCCTCAGTTCGGCTGCTACTGATTTTAAAACCTTCGAGAACGAGATATTCTCTATCGGGTATCCTTCGGACTGGGAGGTGACCTATGAAAGTGATGATTGCATGAACGTGGCCACAGAGGACGGTGAAATCTGTTTTGATGTCACCTACAATGAGAGGGGGCCAATGAAGAATCAACTGCAAGAGGCAGCTGACAATTGGGAGTACATGAAAAAGAGCAACGGCCACGTCGTGGACCAGAAGCTGGTGAAAGACGACTATGCGCTCGTTCGCTCGATTGAGACCGATGAGGACGACGGTACTCAAACCGTGGTTGTGTGGTTCTTGATGATGACTCAGGAGCCGCAGTGTTTCTCGGGGTCAATCCAGAGCCCGATGAGCCGTGCCAACGAAGCCATCGACATACTGGTCGAAATGCTCGCGACCCTCACCCAGAAATAACAAAGGGTCTGCACAACAACATTCCTGCTGAAGCAAGAAAAAACAGGCCGGGTTCCATCGACGGAGCTCGGCCTGTTTTGTGTCGTGATCAATGATGTGTTTGCTTACTTGAGCATTTCCTTCACGGCACGCTCAAGCTGGCGATCGTGGCCCGTGAGGTAGTCCTCGGGGGTATTATAGACCTCGACATCGGGCAGCAGCGGCTGGTTCTCGCAGTAGTTGCCGCGCATGTCACGGCAACCCACCTGCGGGATGCCGAACACCAGCGTGTTGTCGATGAGCGTCTCCCACCACACGGCGGTCATCGTGCCTGCCACGGGCGTGCCGATGAGTTTGCCGATGCCCAGTTCCTTGTAAACGAAGGGGAAGCCATGGCCGTTGCTGTAGTCATCCTCGCACATCAACACGCACGACGGCTTGGTCCACTTGTTGAACGGGTCAACACCGACCACTTTACCATGAGGCACAAAGCTCTGGTACTGCCTGCCGCTGAGCAAGGTGCACAGGTCGTCGTGCAGCCAGCCGCCGCCGTTGTGG
>DAIREJ010000109.1:0-5314 GCA_036795635.1 Sodaliphilus sp. | reverse complement strand
CATAGGCCAGACGTCCGCCCGACAGGCTGTCCACCAGCGCGCGGTTGCGGTCCACCCAACGCTTGTAGAGCAGTTCCTGTTGCTCGCCCTTGCTGATGGCCTTGACGGTGACGTCAAAGCGCTTTTTGCTCTGCGGGTTATACACACTCACGCGGATGGGTTTGCCAGCCTTGCCGTCAAGCATCCAGTTATAGTCCTCGCCCGCCTGGATGTCGTGTCCGTCAATCTTCTCGATGATGCATCCTGCGGTGACACCCGTCTTTTTCACGTCAAACGGGCCGCGCTTGATGACTTCCTCGACGCGCAGGCCGTTGCCCTGGTAATTGTTGTCCAGGAACAAGCCCAGCGCTGCGGTCTTGAGGCTCGGACCCTGGGGATTGTAACGTGCACCCGTGTGCGAGCCGTTCAACTCGCCCAGCATCTCGCTGAGCATGTCGCGGAAGTCGTAGTTGTTGTTGATATAAGGCAGGAAGCGCTTGTAATTCTCGCGATAGCCTTCCCAATCAACGCCGTGGATGTCTTCGACGTAGAATTTGTCTTTCACCTGCTGCCAGATGTGGTTGAAGATGTACTCGCGCTCGTCTTGGGGACGGTAGTTGAAGTTGGCCTCGAAGCTGACGGGCTCGGGTTTGCCTTTGGCCAGGTCGATCTTCTTGATACCGTTGCCGGTGCACACGAACAGGTTCTTGCCGTCTTTGTCGGCTTCCATCGGTCCGCCGCCCACGCCCTTGAGCACGATCTCGGTCTTGTTTTCGCGCAGGTCATGTTTCCACAGGTCCATGCCGCCTTCAAAGGCTGCCTGATAGTACAGCGTGTCGCCGCCGTTCGAGAGTACGGCATCGCCCAGGCGGGACGAGTTCACCGTCAAGCGCGCGATGCGGTCGCGGCAGTTCTCGAGGTCAAACACCAGTGCGGGCACTGCGGGCTTGTCGGCCTCGGCGTTTTTCTTTTTGCTGTCTTTCTTCTTGGACTTCTTGTCGTTGCTGGCAGTTTTCTCCTTGTCCTGCTCTTTCTTTTTCTCCTTTTGTGCCTCTTCTTGCAGCACTTTCTCTTCCTTGGTCATCGTGAAGCGCTCATAGGCGTCCAGGTCAAAGAACATGATGTAGACGTCGTCCTCCGAACCCCAGCTGCCATGGCTGCGGTAGCCTGCACGGTCGCTGGTGAAGATCATTGCCTTACCCCCCAGCACCCACTTGCCGTTACCCTCGTTGTAGCCGCTCTCGGTCAGGTTGTGCACCTCACCGTTGCCCGATGCGTTGACCAGGGCGATGTCTTGGCTGTTCCAGCCGCCCTCACCGATATAGGAGGAAAGCAGCCAACGGCTGTCGGGACTCCACTCAAACCACACGTCACCGTCGCTGTAGGAGTAGATGTATTTGCCGTCCATGAGCGTGCGCACGGCCTTGGTCTTCACGTCAACGGCGCGCAGTGTCGCACGGTCCTCGAGGAAGGCCACGCTCTTGCCGTCAGGGCTGTATTGCGGCTGGATGCAGGTGTGGCCGGTGTTGGTGAGTTGTTCCTCCACCAGGTCGGTGGCATAGGTGAACAGTTTCTCGTCTTTGTTCTTGATAGAGGTCTGGTAAATGCGCCACATGCCGTCGCGCTCGCTGTCATAGACGATGCTGCGACCGTCGGGCGAGAAGTCGATGGTGCGCTCCTGCTCAGGGGTGTCGGTAATCTGCTTGGTCGTGTTGTATTCCACCGAGGTGACATACACGTCGCCGTGCATCACAAAGGCCACCTCCTTGCCGCTAGGCGACACGCTGATGGCGGTTGCGCCGTCTCGCTTGATTTGGCGAATCAGCTCTTTCTCGCTGCGGTCGGCCTTGACGGTGATGTTGACGCGTTGCGGTTCACCGCCCTCGCGCAGGGTGTAGATTTCGCCGTTGTAGTTGTAACACAGGGTGCCGTTGTTCGCCACCGTGAGGAAACGCACGGGATGGTTGGTGTGGCGGGTGAGCTGGCGGGCCTGTCCGTTGATGCTGTTTTTATAGACGTTGAACGTGCCGTCCTGCTCGCTCAGGTAGTAATAGGCGTTGCCGTCGGGTGCCCAGCGGGGCGTGCGGTCCTCGCCGTTGAATGAGGTCAGCTTGGTGAAATGTCCGCCCTGATTGAGCCAGATGTCGCGCGTGATGGACGAGGTGTGGTGCTTGCGATAGGGGTCCTCATAGCCCTTGATGTCGTGGTAGAGGATGTCTCCGCGACTGTTGATGCTCAGGTCCTGCATCGGCAGCGCCGAGAACAGACGCGCCCTGCCGCCGCTGGTGCTCACTTGATACACCTGCGGGAACGAGCGGCTGGCAAACAGGATGGACTGCGCCGTGGGCATGTCCGTTGCCTCAAACAGGACAGTCTTGTCATCCAGGAAGGTCAGCGGTGTCTCGTTGCCGCTGTCGGTGGTCAGTCGTTTGGGCGTGCCGCCGTCCTTGCCGATAAGGTACACGTCGAGGCTCCCCTCGCGGGCCGAGGCAAAGGCGATGCTTTGTCCGTCGGGACTCCACACGGGATAGGCGTCATAGGCGTCGTTTGATGTCAGTTGGTGAGCCGTCCCGCCCTGTGTTGCCACGGTGAACAGGTCACCTTGATAGGAAAACGCGATGGTGTTCCCGTCGGGCGAAATAGCGCAAAAGCGCATCCACAACGGGTTGGTTTGTGCTGTGACGGCCATGGTCATCAGCATTGCGGCCATAACGGCCAGTTTTCTTGAGATTTTCATTTTTTGATAGTATGTTTTGGGTTTGTTAAGTGTTTGCTATATCAATATTCGTGGTATTCCCAGCGGTTCATGTACTTGTCCCACTTGTAATACATGGTCATTTTTCCGTTTTTGTCATATACCTCCCAGCGGTTCATATATTTATCCCACTTCTTGTAACCGATGCGATTGTAGTTCTTGTCTATGATCTCCACACGGTTCATGTACTTGTCTTCTTTCTCATACTTCACGATATTCCCACCGTTGTCATAGTACACGGTGCGACCCATGTATTTGTCATACTTCGCATAGCCGAGTCTCGTCCCGCTGCGGTCAAAGAACTCGTCCCGGTCCATGTATTTGTCATATTTCCGGTAAGCCACCTGACTTGTCGCCGTCAGCCCGACCAGCATCAGCAACAGATATAGAATCAATCTTTTCATTTTCCTTTTGATTATTTAATTGTCACTCTATAACTTATAAGAGAGGAGTCATATAGACAGGAAGGAGGATTGTTGCGCCATCCTTCTTGTAGTCTTTGGTGTAGATCAAGTAGCGCTTGTCAATGACTTTTGAGAACTTTTCGCAGAAAACATCCAGCGAGGTGTGGGTGTTGTATCCCGACGATTTCACTTCGATGGGGAACAGTTTGGCTCCTCGTGATAAAAGGAAATCAATCTCATACCTGTGTTTATCATCTTTGGGCCAGCTGTAATAGAAAAGCCGATTGCCGGTCGCGGTAAGCATTTGTGCAACTAGGTTTTCATATACATATCCCAAATTTGCGCTCAGTTTGTCGCTCAACAATTTCTGGCAAATCACATTCTCGGTGAAATCCTTGTCCCAAAATGCGAGCGTAACAAACAGGCCGGTGTCAGCACAGTAAATCTTGAAGCGGGAACTGTCTTCGGTAAATGACATTCCCACATTGGGATCGTTGGTGTGATAGCAGAATTGCACAGTTTTGCTGTCTTCCAAGGCATGTAGCAACTCTTGTATCTTCTCGTTTTTCATATCCCCAAGGATTTGACTCGGTCTGTAACGGTTGGCGTTTTTATTGAGTTGTGAGGGGATTTTCATATAGAGGCGTTCCAATCGGCCCGACGGGTCCAGCTTTTGAAAATCATCCTGATACAAGTGCAGGATGTCGCGCTTCACTTGGTCAACCAGGCTCAGATTGTTGGTCTCCAGATACTCATTCACCGCTTGTGGCATGCCGCCGACCAACATGTACAACCGCAGGTCACGCATCGCCGTGCGGTGAGCAGCCCCCAACGGGATTTTTTTATCCAAGAACGTCCTTAGCAACGGCATGGTGGTTTCGTCACCAACAGCCCATCGGAACTCCTCATAGTCCATCGGAAGCATGCTTATCCGTTGCTCTTCGCTGGGAATGGTGATGGATTGAGTGTTCTTCTTGATGCTGATGAGGGATCCAGTCTCGATGTAGTCGTAACGACCATCGGCAACCAGATATTTAATGGCCTGTCGTGCTTTGGGGCATTGTTGCACCTCATCAAAGATGATGACCGATTGCCGTTCATGCAGGGGCACATTGTATATCGCTTGTAATTGCAAGAAGATATAATCCAGGTTCATCAAGTCATCGAACAATCCTACGATTTGTTTAGATGCCTGATTAAAATCAATCATGATGTGGGATTGATATTCCTGTTCGGCAAATTGCTTGACAATCGTGGTCTTTCCCACACGGCGAGCACCCTCGATTAACAGGGCGGTCTTTCCGTTACGGGAACGTTTCCATTCGAGCATCCGGTCATAAATTTTGCGCTTGAAAGTCCGTGTCATTATTCTTTAGACTTTTTGATTGTTATAACTCGAAGATTATCAGCGCAAAAATATAAAGAAAATCGATTTCCTCAAAATTTTTTCAACCGAAATATCCTGTTTCCCCAAAATTTTTTCCTGCAAAATGTCCAATATCCCCGAAATTTGCGCTATTTTTGAATCCTGATTTCGGTGATTTTTCCGCTTTTTTGTGTTTGAAAAACGGGGTGTCATGTGTTATATAGATGTCAACACGTTGATAACAATTAATGAAGAACGACGCATTTGAACAACAAGCACCACGGCTCAGGGCGGTCGCCTTGAAAGCATCCGCCACTGCGGGTGCCGATGCCGACACCGCCCAAGACATCGCCCAGGAGACGATGATCCGCTTGTGGCAAATTCTGGAGCAGCGAGCGCCATCAAGCGGGCTTGAATGGCAGAGTCGCGACAGAATTATGAAAATGCGTGACGACCCTCGGCTGAGCAATCCCGACGGCTATGCCGCCACGATTGCACGCCACCTGACCCTGAACCACTTGCGCCGCCAGCAGCCACTGCCCATTGATGAACGGCACAATGCCAGTCAGACCACTCCCTCACCTCTTGACCTCATGGTGCAGCGCGAGGAGGAGCAATGGCTGCAGCAACGCATCAGGGATTTGCCGCCCACCCAGCATGCCGTCCTGCACATGCGGCAGGTGGAGCACCGCAGCAATGGCCAAATCGCCGCATTGCTCGGCATCAAGGAAACGAGCGTGAGCACCCTGCTGGGACGAGCGCGACGGCAACTGCTAGAAGAGATACGTCAACAACGAGAACGAGAAAAAC
>DAIREJ010000108.1:0-7506 GCA_036795635.1 Sodaliphilus sp. | reverse complement strand
ACACTGTCAGGGTCTCCTGAGCAAATGACGCAAAACCTACGCACAACAATACCATACTCAATAGAAATTTTTTGAACATAGGATAAAAAAATTTAGTTAAACATTAGGCGTTAATACACACATATTTGATTTATTATTAAGTTCTTAGTAGTAGTCCTTGTTTTTAAAATGAGGTTCTAAAGGTAATTATCACCGCAAAGATAACAATTTTTTAGATAAAAACAAAATTTTTTGAAAAATTATAAGAAAATTTTATGTTCGTCATCCATCCTTGGTTTTTAAAAGACATATTGCGCTGACAAAGCGGGTTTTCGTGGGAAATCCGCTTAGTCAGCGATTGATGTGAAAAGAGTGGTTGTTTTTCAGTTGGAGATGACGTAGCCGTAGCCCGAGGGGACGACACGGTACTGCCGCATTCCCACCTTGGTGTTGATGGCGACACCGCTAAGGGGACCCCCTGCTCCGGTCAGGGGATTGTAGCGAGAGCCGCAGCGGGGGCATACCGCCTCAAAGTTGTCGGGGTTGATCGAGAGGATGATGCTCTGGCTTGCCTCCACGGGGCATGCCAGGTCATAGGCCATGGGGGCATCCATGCCCATCATCAGCAACACGCCGCCATAGCCAGTGTAGGTGTTTACATTGTAAGGGAAGTTTGCGGGGATGTTTTTCTCGCGGTTAAAGATGCGGTAGTCCCCCATGCCGCTGACGCCGTAGGTGTTCCACAGGGCGACGTTGCCCAGGTCAATGCGCACAGTGAAGCGGGGTATCGCCTTGTTGTCGATGTGTTCGCATGAGCTGGCTGTGACCAACAGGAGCAGTGCGGCAAGAGCCGCGGATATCTTGGAAATCTTCATGTCAATGCTTTGATTTTTGTATTAATAACGTTAAAAAAGGGCCTTTGATTGTAAAAGTTCCCAGAAAAACTATACCTTTGCGTGCTACTAAAACCGTTATTGATGAGCATGGGACCGTTATTTTCCATCATCACCGTCACTTGGAACGCTGCCGACGTCATCGCTCCCACTCTGGATAGTGTGCGGCGGCAGACGAGCAGTGACTATGAGATGCTCATCATCGATGGCGCATCGACCGACGACACGCTTGCCATTGTGCGTGGCGCGTCGATCAGCAACCTGCGCGAGTTCAGCGAGCCCGACAAGGGCCTGTATGATGCCATGAACAAGGGCATCGCTCGTGCGCGCGGGCGATACATTATGTTTTTGAATGCCGGTGATGCCCTCGCCGATGACACCGTGCTGGCACGTCTGGCTGTGCTCGCTGCCGACAACCCGGGTGTCATCTACGGACAGACGCAGTTGGTGGATGCCTCGCGCGAGGTAGTGGGGAAACGCCACTTGACGGCTCCCAAGCGCTTGACCGTCGACAGTTTCCTCAGGGGAATGGTAGTGTGCCACCAGGCTTTCGTGGCGCGGCGGGACCTGGTGCCTCAGTATGATCTGCAGTACCGCCTGAGCGCCGACTATGACTGGTGCATCAAGGTGCTGAAGCAATCACCTGCCAACGCTTATGCGGGACGCGTGCCCATCATCAGCTATCTGGCCGAGGGGATGACCACACGTCATCACCGCGCCTCGCTATGGGAGCGGTTCTGCATCATGCGACACCACTACGGCAACGCTAACGCCGTGCTTGCCCACTTGAGTTTCATCCCGCGTTACCTGAAACGCCGTCTGGGCAAAAATGCCAACCGCCAGTGATGGCTGTCGATTCTACCGATTAATCTCAAACCAACGATACATGAACGAAAAACAATCAGGCAATATCATCAAGCGCAACTGGCACCGCTTCAAGGTGTGGTATAAAGGGCTGTACCGCGGACGCCCATGGTGGGCCAAGACGCTGGCTGCGTTGGCGACGTTCTTCGTCCTGTTCCTGCTCTATCTTATCGCCGTGGACATCAATCTGCTGTGGCTGTTCGGCAAGTCACCCAGCACCAGCAGCATCATGCATCCGCGCAACCCCGAGGCAAGTTACCTGTACAGCGCCGACGGCAAAACCATCGGCAAGTACTATGACGAGAACCGCACGCCGGTGCCCTATGACTCCATCAACCCGCAGTTCTTCAAGGTGCTCATCGACACCGAGGACGAGCGTTTCTACAGCCATCACGGCATCGACTTCAGCGGTCTGGGCGCCGCCGCCAAGGATATGATTCTGCACGGCCGTCCCCGCGGGGCGAGCACCATCACGCAGCAGTTGGTCAAGAACATGTTCCGCACCCGCAGCGACTATTCGACAGGCTTGCTGGGCTATATCCCTGGGGTGAAGATGCTCATCATGAAGAGCAAGGAGTGGATCATCGCCACCAAGCTGGAGCTGTTCTACAGCAAGCAGGAAATCCTCGAGATGTATGCCAACACGGTGGACTTCGGTAGCAATGCCTATGGCATCAAGACGGCAGCCAATACCTATTTCAAGACCACCCCGCGCAACCTCAAACTCGAGGAAAGCGCCGTGCTCGTGGGACTGTTGAAGGCCACCAGCACCTATAATCCCCGCATCAATCCCAAGAACAGCCTGCGTCGCCGCAACCAGGTGCTCAAGAACATGGTGTCGCGCGGTGACCTCACCAAGCAGCAGTATGACTCGGTGTCATCGCTGCCCATCGACCTGAAATACACCATCGAGAGCAACTATGCCGGTGTGGCGCCTTATTTCCGCGAGGCGGTGGCACGCGAAATCGAGGATATCGCCAAGGCGCAGGGCATGAAGCTTGACCTGGAACGCGACGGCCTCAAGATTTACACCACCTTGGATTCTAAGATGCAAGAGTATGCCGAGCAGGCTGTGAGCGAGAAGATGAAGGTGGTGCAGCAGAGCTTCAAGAGCCATTGGGGTACACAAGACTGCTGGCTGGACGACAACAACCAGCCCATCGCCAACTTTGTCGAGGACAAGGCGCGCAACACGCCCATCTATCACGAGTTGCTGGCACGTTACCCCAACGACCTGGATTCGGTGAACTACTACATGAACCAGCCTCACATGGTGCATCTGTTTGACTATGAGAACGATTCGCTCTACATGGAGATGAGCTCGATGGACTCGGTGCGCTACATGCTGCACTTCATGCATTGCGGTTTCATCGCAATGGAACCCAGCAACGGCCATGTGAAGGCATGGGTGGGCGATGTGGATTTCGACACATGGAAATATGACAAGGTGCGCGCCAAGCATCAGCCCGGATCCACCTTCAAGCTCTTTGTCTATGCTATGGCGTTGGAGAACGGATTGGTACCCTGCGATCGGCGTCTCGACGAGTATATCGACACCACGGTGTGGAACGAGGAAAAGCAGGAATTGGAGCACTGGCGGCCCACCAATGCCAACGGCACCTTCAGCGGCGCCGAGATGACCTTGCGCAGCGCATTTGCACAGAGCATCAACAGCGTCACCGTGCGCGTTGCCCAGGAAGTGGGCTTCAGCGAGATTGCGCAGCTGGCCCGCGATATGGGCATCAAGTCGCCCATGGAACCCAAACCCGCTTTGTCGCTGGGTGCCAGCGATGTGGATCTGATGGAGCTAGTCAATGCCTACTGCACCGTGGTTAACGACGGCATGATGCATGACCCGGTCATCGTCACCCGCATCGTGGACCGTGATGGCAAGGAAATCTATCGTGCTCCCGACCATCAAAAGCGTGGTCTGTCTTACCGTTCGGCTTGGCTCATGCAGCAGATGCTCATGGCTTGCCGTACCGACGCCGGTGGCACCGCCATGGCGTTGAACGGCTATATCACGCGGCCGCTCTATGACGTGGACTTGGGCGGCAAGACAGGCACCAGTAACCGTCATGCCGACGCTTGGTTTGTCGCTGTGTCGCCTGGTCTGGTGTGTGGATCTTGGGTGGGCGGTGAATATCGCCAGATTCACTTCCGTTGGGGCGCATTGGGACAGGGTAGCCGCACGGCGTTGCCCATCTGTGGCCGTTTCCTGCAACTCGTGTTGAGTGACCCGCAGTTCCAGCGCTATCACCAGCGCTTCCAGCCCGCCAAGGAACCCATCAATGCTGAACTCTACTCGGGTTGTTCGTCCATCGCTCCAATCGAGGAATTTGACTCCACGATGTTGGATTTTGATGAGGACAGCCTGACCATCCCGTTGACCGACGACTTCAATCCCGACGAGAAACTCGAGGAACCGTCGTCTGGCCCCGACTCAATCTGATAATAATACTTGTCGGATATTATATTTCCGGATCGAGAAATCATTTTCGGTCCGGTTTTTATTGTTGGTGTTGAATCCGTAGCTGGTTCAACGTTGGCGGGCGTCGGTGGCGAGCAGGCGGTGGCCCAGGCGGCAGTAGATGCACTTGCGGGCCTCGCAGTAGTTGCGGCGCAACTGGATGAGGGCTTGACTGGTGAGGGCGTTGTCGCAGCCGATGCCCGCGTCGCGGAACATCTTCACGATGCTGTTCTGCTCGGGGCGCAGGTCTTCAAGCAACTCAATGGCGCGGTCGGTCATGGTGTAGTCGTCGGTCATCTCGCCGCGGGCATAGTAGAGTGGGGCGACGGTATTGATGAGCACGACGTCGATGCTGCTGCTGGACAAGGCGCGTCCTGCTCCGGGTGACGGCTTGCCGAAGCTGTAATGCGTGGTCCAGTAACCGCTCAATTCAACGTCGAACAGCTCTCGCAGCTGCTTGGTGTCGTGGGCGCCCAGGATATCGTTCATCAGGTTGAAACCGCCGTGGACAAACTTGGCCAGCAGCGCGATGCGGCGGTAGGGGAAATTCTGGGGACGACTGCGGAACAAGCGCCATGCCGAACCCTCGATGGGACGCAGCGAGAATTTGTTGGCCAGGAAGGCATACTCGCGTGTGAGCTGCTGATAATAGGTCTCTTCGCTGTGCGCACCGTTCAGCAGACCCGCCTGCCCGAACAGCAGCGCCTCGACCTGCAGGATGGAGTCGCTGTGCTTGTGCAGCAGGCGCAACGGTGTGACACGCGCCGTACGCTCAAAGGCATCGTTGTTGATGCCGAACCCCAGTGTCCTGGCCAGCATCACATAGCAGATATCCTCCCAGCTGCCATTGTAGCGTTCATACAGTTCCCGCACGCGGTCCACCTTGCCGTGCAGACGCTCAAAGGCCAGCGCCTCGATCCACTCGGTGACGGTGAGCTGGGGCACCTCTTTGAGGCGTGACGCGCAGGGCAGTTCCACCTTGGCGTTGACCAGGCGGTCATAGCACTCGTTGAAGCGCGGCGACACCTTGAGTTCGACCTGAGGAATCAGTTCGCCGTTGATGCGATGCACGGGCGCGTCGTCTTTCTCGACGACATGCAGGATGACGTTGTCATAGGCCGGATCCTCGTCATGATGATGGCGCTTCCAGTCGCTGGCGCGCACATGGATTTCGACGTTGCCCACCCACATGTGCCCGTCAATCTCAACCTTGGCATTGAAGAAGTCGGGCCCCGCATCGGTATTGAGCAGGCCAGGGTCAATGACGCGCACACGGCGCCCATCCACCGTGACCATGTCCTCGCTCAGCCACAGTTTGTGTTGCCAGATGTATTGCAGCAGTCCTTCCATCTCAATGTCAAGGCAAGAACGATAGGCTTGCCCGTTGAATGGACGAAGATACTGCTTTTTCCTCTGACGCACCTATATGTAGTTAATCAAAAAGCGCTTCAGAAAGAATTTTTAGAAATTTCGTCAAAAAAATTTGGTCACGTCAAAAACTCGCCGTATCTTTGCACTCGCTTTTGAAAGGTACCTTAGCTCAGTGGTAGAGCAGTGGACTGAAAATCCGCGTGTCCCTGGTTCGATCCCCGGAGGTACCACATCAAAAACACGAAGCGACCGACTGCCCGCGCAGCCGGCCGTTTTTCTTTTGGGTTTATGGAAAATGGGTGTGTCAATGATGAAAATTGAAAAATCTTTATTACCTTTGTGGGCGAAACTTTAAATCAAGGATTATATAACCGTTATTTAATTCTAAACATTTTGATTATGAAACAACTTTTCCGTTTTTCCTTCCTGCTGCTGGCCTTCCTGTTGCCAGCACTCGCCACAGCCCACGACTTCAAGGTCGATGACATCTATTACAACATCAACGGCAACGAGGCCACCGTGACTTTTAGAAGCTTAGATTATCCTTTATATCCTTTTTCCGGTGGGTATTCAGGCTCTGTCGTCATCCCAGCCACTGTCACCTACAATGGAACCACCTACCCGGTAACTTCTATCGGTGACAGGGCGTTCTATAACTGCACTGGTCTGACCAGCGTTGACATCCCCAACTCGATAACTTCTATCGGTCGCTGGGTGTTCTATAACTGCACTGGACTGACCAGCATCGTCATCCCCAACTCGGTAACCTCTATCGGTGTCCAGGCGTTCGAGGACTGCACTGAGCTGACCAGCATCGACATCCCCAACTCGGTAACTGCTATCGGTGGCTATGCGTTCAATAATACAGCATGGTACAATAACCAGCCCGACGGAATGGTCTATGCCGGCAAGGTCGCTTATAAGTATAAAGGCACGATGCCAAGCGGAACGAATATGACTTTCAAAGAAGGAACATTAGGCATTGCTGGCTATGCGTTCGAGGGCTGCACTGGACTGACTGGCATCGTCATCCCCAACTTGGTGACTGAGATTGGTGTCTTGGCGTTCTCGGACTGCCCTGGGCTGACCAGCATCGTGGTAGAAAGTGGCAATCCAAGATATGATTCGCGCAACAACTGCAATGCAATTATAGAGACCGCCTCTAATACGTTAATTGTTGGCTGCAAGAACACGATTATCCCCGACTCGGTAACTGCTATCGGTGACTGTGCGTACTTTGGCTGCACAATACTGACCAGCATCGATATCCCCAACTCGGTGACTTCTATCGGTTCCTGGGCGTTCGCTGGCTGCTCGGGGCTGACGAGCATCAACATCCCCAACTCGGTAACTTCTGTCGGTCTCGCGGCGTTCTATGATACGGCATGGTACAATAACCAGCCCGACGGAATGGTCTATGTCGGCTTGGTCGCTTATGAGTATAAAGGCACGATGCCAAGCGGAACGAATATCACCTTAAAAGAAGGAACAATAGGAATTTCTGACGAGGCGTTCTATCAGTGCGCTGGACTGACCGGCATCGTCATCCCTAACTCGGTGACTTCTATCGGTGCCAGTGCGTTCTATGAGTGCACTGGTCTGACCAGTATCGTCATCTCCAACTCGCTAACTTCTATCGGTGCCAGTGCGTTCTATGGGTGCACAGGACTGACCAGCATCGTCATTCCCAACTCGGTGACTTCAATTAGTGACTCTGCTTTCGAGGGCTGCACTGGGCTGACCAGCATCAACATCCCCAACTCGGTAACGGCTATCGGTGACGAGGCGTTCATGGACTGCTCAAGGCTGACCAGCATCAACATTGGTAACGCGGTAACTTCTATCGGTGCCCATGCATTCTATCACTGCTATGCGCTGACCAGCATCGTGGTAGAAAGTGGCAATCCAAGATATGATTCGCGCAACAAC
>DAIREJ010000107.1:2354-7548 GCA_036795635.1 Sodaliphilus sp. | reverse complement strand
GTGAAGTATGACAACGCCGACAACAAGCGTCCCGGCTTCAAGTTTGCCGACTATGAGCTCAAGGGTGTGCCTGTGCGTCTTGTGCTGGGTGCACGCGACATCGAGGCCGGTACTGTCGAGGTGATGCGCCGCGACACGCTCGAGAAGAGCAGCGAGCAACTTGCTGGCATTGAGAACCGCGTCAAGGACCTTCTGGAGGAAATCCAGCAGAACATTTACACCAAGGCGTTGAACCAGCGTGAGCGCATGACTTACACGGTGGATACTTGGGATGATTTCAAGGCCCAGATCGAGAAGGGCGGTTTCATCTTGGCACATTGGGATGGCACCACCGAGACCGAGGAGAAAATCAAGGAAGAGACAAAGGCAACCATCCGCTGTATCCCTCTGGATGCACCTGAGGAGGAAGGCAAGTGCATCTACACTGGCAAGCCCAGCAAGCGTCGCGTGATTTTCGCCCGTAACTATTGATATTCCACATTTCAGAAGTCAGGAAGGTAGATTTGTTTCATATCATGTATGGCCCGGTAGTAGCCTTTGTGCTCTTGCCGGGCTTTTTATTTGTGCGCCACGATGAACGCACCTTGCTCCGACAGGTTATGGTAGTGGATGCCGATGGAGTCACAGGCATGAAGCAATGGCTGCAGTGTAGTGGGGTGCATGGCGCCTGAGATGATGAGTGTGTCAAACTGATACAGTTCTAGCAACTTGTCCACCGTGCCATGAAAGCGCTTGGTGACGATGATTTCATCTAATTCTATTCGTTGGCTGACGTTCATGTACCGCCACTTGCCGGCGCCCACGGCGAGCAGCCGCCTGCCCATCAGGTGGGCGTATGGAGGCTTGAACATGATGCCGTCATAGCGCATGGTGCTATCACTGGTGATGAATTGCAGCTCATGAATGCCGTGGTGCGCAAGGAACCCCGCATAATACCGTGAGAAAGTTGCCGAGTCAGTTTCCTCGTCATCTGGAGTCCAGACAAAACCCTTGCCATGCTCAAAATACAATATCGGTGTGGACGTGAAATCGTTGAATACCACCAGTCCGCATTTTGGCGTCTTGTGGTCAAGATAGGTTGAGTGGGCCCACAGCACGGCTAAAGTAAGTGCTGCCCACAGTAGATAGCGAGGCCTGGAACAATATAGTCCCAGCGCCAACAGCCCCAGCGCAACGAAATAGATGATTACCCCTGCAGTGCTTACTTCCACTCCGCTGACATGCGACATCGGGATAACGTTCACACTGTGCGCTGCCCAGTGGATGTACTTGTAGATGATGTTAATAGCCCAGTTGAGAGCGGACCAGTGCAAACCTGCGGCTGTAACGAGCAGGAACAGCGCTCCCAATACCATGAAAACGGGCATCACGGGCAAAATGAGCAGATTGGAAAGCACCGACATCAGTGAGACTGTATGGAAGTAATGGGCGCTTAACGCTAGGGTTGCCAACATCGCCACCAGCGAGGTGATTGCTGTCGCTGTGATGTTGTTGACCCAGCTGTGGCTGTTCTCTACACCCTTGGGAAGTCGGGCAAACAGCAACACAGCCAACACGGTGATGAAACTGAGCTGGAACCCCACGCTGTAGAGTGCCGAGGGTGTGAACACGAGAATGGCCAGTGCAGCCATGGCTAACGCATTCAGCGACATGGCTCGCCGATGAAAGATAAACGAAGCGAACACGAACCCGATCATCACTGTGGCTCGGACGACACTCGGGGACATACCTGTGAACACTGCGAACAGCACGATGGCCACGAGCGTGAGCACGAGCCGGAATTTCTTCCAACCCAGATAGTCTAATGGAAACAACAACCACCAGATGATGAGGGCGATGAACCCCACATGCAGGCCACTCAATGCCAAGACGTGTGCCACACCCGCTGATGAGAATTCTTGACGGGTGGCAGGGTCAATCAATTGGCTGTTGCCCAGCAGCAATGCCACGACGAAGTGTTGCGCCTCTGCTGGCAACTGCGAGTTGAACACCTGTAGCTGCAATACTCGTCTGAACGAGGCCATGCGGCTCATCAGGGTAGAGGAGTGACCGACTTTCTGGAGTTGTTTCAGTGCCAGATGCTGCTCATAGCGGATGCCTTGGCTGTTCAACAAATAGCCGGCATAGTCCATCTCGGCGGGATTGCCGTTATTGCGTACCTCCTCGAGCGCCGCGTCCCATTTCACGAGGTCTCCCGCTTGCAGGGTGTAGTCGCATCCTTGTGTGCTAAGTAGCACTTTGCTAGGCGGCAGTTCCTCATCAAGGACACCAACGGTCAGTCGTGTGGAAAAGTCGGTAAAATTCAGATTGATGACGCGACCTGTGAGCGCCCTGCTACCACGTTGGCTTTTGTCGAGTAGCGGTGGGCAATGCAGCATGGCGCAGAGCCAGCCCAGTGACATCGCCAGTATGGCTAATGGGACGATGTAACGGTTCCGCATCTTCAGGCGCTGTCCTGGTGAGTGTGCAGCGATCACCATCCAGGCGTAAACCGCGACTGCAATCGCTGCCAATGTCAATGGTATCCACCAGTTGTGCCACACCTGGTGGAGCAGGATGCCCACGATGAAGGGAAGCAGGATGCGCAGGACGGGAACCTTGGAGAGGGACGGTGAGGTTGCCATGACAACGCTGGTTGGTGATGGGTTAATCCTCGTCTCGTGTCCAGATGTCGTAGGAGTCAAACGCTTGCAACAGCAGCATCTCAATACCGTTCTTGGTCTCGGCACCGTTAAGGGCAGCTTGCTTCATGAACAGCGTTTCCTCGGGGTTGTAGATCAAATCATAGCAGATGTGTTCCCTGGTCAGGAAACGGAAGGGGAAATCGGGGCATTGGTGATGGTCGGGGTACTTGCCCACTGGAGTTGCGTTGACGATAATTTTGTATTTGGCAACCATCGCGCGCGTGATTTCTTCATATACCAGGGTGTGCTCAGATTTGCGTCGCGACACCAGTTGCACGTCAATGCCATGCCTTTGGAAGGCGGCACGCACAGCCTTTGCAGCACCACCGGTGCCCAGCACCATTGCACTTGTGCGCTCGGGAGTGAGGATGCCATCGATGGTCTTGCCGAAGCCCACTACATCGCTGTTGTAGCCACGCAGTTCCACCTCGCCCGTTTTCTTGTCACGGATGAATCTCACCACATTCACGGCGCCGATTTCTTCGGCATCGTCATCCAGCGAGTCCAGGTAGGGAATAATCGCCTCTTTGTATGGGGCCGTCACGTTCAGGCCGTTCAGGTTCGGATATTCGGCAATGAGTTCCATGAGCAGACCCAGGTCCTCGATTTCAAAATTCATGTAGATGGCGTCAATGCCCTCGGCAATGAACTTCTGATTAAAAAAGTCACGTGAGAAAGAGTGTACCAGCGGACAGCCGATCAGTCCATACAGATGTTGGTATGCGAGTGGAGATTTCATCATTATTTGGTTTTAGTGGCGGCAAATATAGTCAAAAACACCTAATAACCACCGTTATCGGTGATTTTTTTAATCTAATACACCTGTTTTTTGTGTGTCTTGGCCTTTTTGGTCCGCTTTTTGCATTAAAATTGCCTAAAAGTGGCTAAATGCTTACGCTTTTCAAGAACAAAGTATTAATTTTGTAGGTCTAAACCATCATCATTGAGAACATGAAGTTTTTCAACAAGAATGTCAAAATAGGTCTCACCGTTCTTTTGGGACTGGTTTTGCTATACTGGGGCATCAATTATTTGAAGGGTATCAACCTGTTGACGCCCGCTAATCATTTCTACACCGAACTCCAGAGCACCGAAGGCTTGCTTGAGGCTGCTCCTGTTACTGTTAACGGGTTCCAGGTGGGTCAAGTGAGGGAAATCAATTACGACTATGACAAGAACCAAATCTCTGTCATGCTCGTAATGAACAAGAATATGAAAGTGCCCGAGGGCAGCACCTTGAGCCTGGTGTCTTCGCTCATGGGCAGCAAGTCGCTCGTGCTCAACCTGGGAGAGGGACCTGCAATGAAATCAGGCAGCTTGATTCCAATCTCCATGGAGCCAGGGCTGTTGGACAATGTCACAGATAATATAATGCCTGTGATAAACGACGTTCTACCCAAGGTGGACTCCATCATGATGAATGTTAACGGTCTTACTGGGGATCCCGCACTGATGGCGGCGCTGAAAAGACTTGACGGCATCACGCGCCAACTGCAAGTGAGCGCTCAGCAACTCACCATGCTCATGAATGGTTTGAATCGTAGTGTGCCTGGTGTGATGAGCAACGTCAATGGCATCACCAGTAACTTGACGGGAGCTTCAGGTAACATCAGTGACTTGACTACGTCGCTTAAGAACATGCCCCTCGATTCCACTGTCAACACCCTCAACGCCACGCTTGCAAACCTGCAGGCTTTGAGTGAGCAGCTGAACGACAAGAACTCCAGCCTGGGTAAGATCATGAACGACCGTGAGCTGTATGACAATGCCAACCATGCCATAGCTAGTCTGGACTCCCTCCTGATTGACATCAAGGCCAATCCCAAGCGTTATATCAATGTGAAAGTGTTCTAATCAATGATATCCTGTTCTCTGACAACGAAACGGTGTCTCTCGAGGCAGAAAATCCGACTTCAATAACCGCTCAAAAAACTCTGTTTAGACTCAATCTAAATAGAGTTTTTTTTCAAAATTACTGTTTTCAGTTTTTGAAATTTTGAAACAGTGTAATAACAGCGATTTGCGATTATACCGAATTGGATAGGAAAATGAATGGTTATTGTTAATTATCTTATTGACAGGTAGATACAGTGTATTGATGGCCGTGAAAAACAAAAAAATGTGAATATGGAGGTAAACCTTTGTTTTTAACATTGTTACGCTCTTTTTGAGAATTGCAAATTTTTAGAGCATTTTTTTAGTAAAAAAAATTGACCGAAATTTGTACTGCTTAAAAGCACCAGAAATTAAAACCATTACTAAGAAATAATTGATTAATGTTTAACGTTGCACAACAGTGGAACCGTTGCCTTGACGTCATCAAGGCTAACCTGTCGACCGAACAATTCGATGCTTGGTTCGCACCCATTGTTGCCGTTGATTTTGATCATGATACGCACCGTGTGACGCTCAAGGTCCCCTCAGAGTTCTTTGTGGAGCAGATCGAGGGACAATATCTCAATATCCTTTCTCTGGCGTTAAAGAAAGTCTTTGGAGACAACGTCAAGCTC
>DAIREJ010000107.1:0-2344 GCA_036795635.1 Sodaliphilus sp. | reverse complement strand
ATAAATATAATGAGGTGGCCAACGACGAGGAGTCTGCCGTGTTGCGCGATACCGATAACTCAAGCGCGCGTCTCATGCAGGAACTCAAGATTCGCAAACCGGCCGTTGCCAATCCGTTCAGACTTGACGACGAGTTGGAGGAGATTGACCCACAGCTCAACCCGCGATATACCTTTGAGAATTATTGCAGCAGTATGAGCAATAAGCTCGCTGTAAGCATTGGCCAGGCGATTGCCGAACACCCCGAGGTGAAAACCTACAATCCCTTGTTCGTCTTCGGCACCACTGGTGTGGGCAAGACGCACCTCTTGCAGGCCATCGGCATCAAGCTCAAGGAAGACAATCCCCGCATGAGGGTGCTCTATGTCTCGTCGCGAGTGTTCGAGAGCCAGTACACGACTGCCGTAATTCAGCATAAAGTCAACGACTTCATCAACTTCTACCAGAGCATCGATGTGCTCCTGCTTGATGACATCCAGTTCTTGGCAGGCAAAGAGAAAACGCAGAATACCTTCTTCCATATTTTTAATCACCTTCATCAGCATCAGCGTCAGTTGGTGATGTCCAGTGACCGCCGCCCCAGTGACCTTGACGGCATGGAACCGCGTCTCATCTCGCGATTCAAGTGGGGCATGACAGTGGAGTTAGAGAAGCCCGATTACGAGCTGCGCCGCAAGTTCTTGACCATGAAAGCGGCTCAAGATGGCTTGAACATCAGCGACGACGTGCTCGACTTCATTGCTGCAAACGTCACCGACAGCGTTCGTGAACTCGAGGGAGTCATGGTTTCTTTGTTGGCCCATGCCACGATGTTAGGCCAGGACATTACAATCGACTTGGTGCGCAATGTCATCGGCAACACCGTCAAGGTAACTCCGCGCCAGTTGACGTTCGAGTACATTGCCGAGACTGTTGCCGACCACTACAACATGCCCATCGATTTGCTCTACGGCAAGTCGCGTAAGCGTGAAATCAGTGATGCCCGTCAGTTGGTCATGTATCTCGCCAAGAAGGAGGCACAGATGTCATCCACCAGCATCGGCGCCAAGCTTGACCGCACCCATGCCACTGTGCTGCATGCCTGCATACAGATTGAGCAGCGCATGTCCATCGAAAAAGATTTCTCACGAGAAGTGCAGGCTATCACTGCCAGCCTGACTCAATAGTTTTCTATAGAATGGGGTTATGAGAGGGTGAATCCTGTGGGATTCGCCCTTATTTGCTTATAAGAGTTGTAGAGCGATGTGGGCACACGCTTCCGCATCGGCAAGGGCGTGATGGTGCTGTCGCAGGTCATAGCCGCAGTAGGCGGCAACGGTGGGTAGTTGGTGGTTGGGCAATTGCTTGAGCAGGCGTTTCGCTGCTTGGCAAGTGCACAGGAAGGGGTAATCGGGGTAATCCATCTGATAGCAACGGAAAACCGCTTTCAAGCAACTCTCATCAAAGCTCTTGTTGTGTGCGACGAGCGGCAGCCCTTCGATGAGCGGCTCTATCTGTGCCCACACATCTGGAAAGACGGGGGCGTTATCTGTGTCCTCGTGGCCCAGGCCATGGACACACTGGCACCAGTAGTTGTAGTAGTTGGGTTCGGGTTGGATAAGGGAGTAGAACGTGTCTGTGATTTCCCCGTCTCGCACCACGACCACACCCACGGCGCATACACTCGTGCGCTCGCTATTGGCGGTCTCAAAGTCTATTGCGGCAAAGTCGGTCATTTCTTCCTTTGTTTTCCGCAAAAGTACAATTATTTCTGCGAAATCAGGCTGCTCGATAATTTTTTCCTCTCGATTAAACATTTTATTGACAATTCAGTCAAAAAGTGGCGCAAAATGAATTGCCGTATAAGAAATTATGCGTATTTTTGTAGGTTAAACCTAATGTCGTGGCACGCGTGCTAGCCTGGGGCGGAGTTTTGCCTGCGGTGCGGTGCCCGGAACAGATTTAAAAGAAGTAATAATAATGGACAACGATCGAATTTTAGAGATCAACATTGAGAACGAAATGAAGTCCAGTTACATCGATTATTCGATGTCGGTCATCGTTTCGCGTGCGCTGCCCGATGTGCGCGACGGCTTCAAGCCGGTGCACCGCAGGGTACTCTACGGCATGGACAAGTTGCGCAACTACTCCAATGCCCCTTATAAGAAATCGGCACGTATCGTGGGTGATGTGCTTGGTAAATACCATCCTCACGGTGATTCCTCGGTTTACTTTGCCATGGTTCGTTTGGCTCAGGAATGGGCGATGCGTTACCCGCTGGTTGACGGACAGGGCAACTTCGGCTCGGTTGACGGCGACAGCCCTGCTGCCATGCGTTACACCGAGGTGCGTCTCGACAAGATGG
>DAIREJ010000106.1:0-7657 GCA_036795635.1 Sodaliphilus sp. | reverse complement strand
CGGCATCAGCGGACTCGTGGGCTACACCCTCGACTACTGGGCCAAGCCTGTGCCCAACAGCAAGTGGTCGGGACGCGTGGTGGTCAAGGTCACCGTCAGTCCGCGCGGACAGGTCACCAAGGCTAACGCCGTAAGCGCCACCGGCGACCTGGCATCGCATCCCGAGGTGCGCCGTGCATGTGAGCAGGCGGCCCTCAAGTCCCGCTTCTCGGTGCCCAAGAACACCATGACCGAGGGCATCGGCACTGTGACCTACATCTGGCATTGATGTAACACCAGAATCTCTCAACATATCAAGAACCGCCCTTATTGTCATCATGATAGGGGCGGTTTATTGATTCTTTCGGTTGAATTACTGAAATTTTTTTGTGGTTTGACGGCTTCGTGTTATCTTTGTTCATTCAATCAACCGTTATCCCGCCCATGAGCATCTTTAACAAGCAGACCAAGCAGGAAACCATCGTCTATACAATCGTGTGGATACTGCTCTTTTTGTCGCCGCTTGTGAGCCTCATCACACACAGTGGAACATCTGAGCCTTCGGATGTAGTCCTGGGCTCGTTGATCAATGTTTGGGTCCAAATCCTGACCTTCTTCATCGTCTTTCTCATTCACAACCATGTGCTGGCACCCATGCTGGTGAAGCACAAGCGGGTGGCGATGTATCTCATCTCCTGTGTCGCTGTTTTGGCGTTGTTCCAGGTCGTCCATTGCGCCCACACGCCCAGCGGCGAACCGCTCTTGAGGGTATCGACCGAAGATGTGCCGCCGCCACTCCTGCCACCGGGAGGTCGTCCTCCCATCGACAGGCATGACCTCAGCGTCTTCATCATCGTCATCATGATGGTGGGCGCCAATCTGGGTGTCAAGTCCTATTTCCAGAACGAGGAGGAGAAGAAGCACCTGGCAAAGCTCAAGGAGCAGAGCCTCAAGCAGGAACTCGATTACCTGCGCTACCAGATCAACCCGCACTTCATCATGAACACCCTCAACAACATCCATGCCCTGGTCGATATCGATCCCGAGCAGGCCAAGGACAGCATTGTGGACATGTCCAGGATGATGCGCTATCTGCTCTATGACAGCGAGCGTCAATGCGTTTCGCTGCACGGTGCCATCGAGTTTCTCAAGAAATACCTCAACCTGATGAAGTTGCGCTACTTGGAAACCGTGACCATCAACCTGGAAGTCCCCGAGGAGACCCACGAGGACATCTGCCTGGCGCCCCTGGTGTTCATCCCCTTTGTGGAGAACGCTTTCAAGCACGGCGTGTCCATCGACAAGCCTTCCACCATCGACATCAGCATCGTCAAGCAGGATGACCGCTTGCTTTTCCACTGCCACAACAACAAGAGCCACGCCAAGCATGAATTCGGCGGCGTGGGACTCAACAACGTCACCAAGCGCCTGGAGCTCATCTACGGCGACGACTATTCGCTCGACATCAAGGACGAGGAGCACACCTATGATGTGTCGCTCGACTTGCCCGTCCGTCATACCAGTGACTTCAATGACCCTAAAACAACCAGTGACCAATGATTAAATGTATCGCCATCGATGACGAGCCCCTCGCGCTCAAGAAGCTCGTGACCTATATCAAGAAAATTCCGTTTCTGGAACTCGTGGCACAATGCCGCAGTGCTGTTGAGGCGCAGCGCGTCATCGACGAGCAGCCGGTCGAGGCCATCTTTCTCGACATCAACATGCCCGACCTGAACGGCATCGATTTCGCTAAATCGGTGAATCAGGACCACAGCAAGGGTCCTGTCATGGTGTTCACCACGGCCTATGCCGAGTATGCCATCGAGGGCTACAAGGCCAACGCCGTGGGCTATCTGCTCAAGCCTTACAGCTTTGATGAATTTGAAGCCGCTGCACAGAAGGTCCAAGAGATCTGCGAAATACGCCAGCAGGCGATGACCGAAGTCACCACCCAACCCGATGACGATGGCGTCATCTTTGTCAAGAGCGACTATAAGATCGTGCGCATCAGCATTGAGCACATCCGTTACATCGAGGCTATGAGCGAGTATCTGCGCATCTCCTGCGACGACAAGGACAAGCCCGTGATTGTGCTGCTGAGCATGAAGCGCATCGAGGAGTTCCTCCCCGCCAGCACCTTCATGCGCATCCACCGCTCGTTCATCATCAATCTCAACAAGATTGTCGAGGTCAAGAAGAACCATGTCGTCCTTGAGGGCGATTTCTCTATGTCCATCGGCGACAACTACAAGGACGCCTTCATGGACTACCTCAACAAGCGCATTCTCACGAAGTGAGGGCGGGCCGTTGGCCCGCCGAGGAGCGGGGAGCGGGGAGAGAGGAGCGTTAGCGGGCCCTTGGGCCGCCGTGTATTGGCGGTGTATTAGCGGCTGACGCCGCGTGTATGGGTGTATAAGAATAATAAGAGGGCCATGCTTGTTGAGCGTGGCCCTCTTGTTGCTGTGGATGATGTCGGTTAGCGGTTGGCGGCCATGAAGTCCTCCACATCCTTGGGATGATAGGGGATGCGCTTCTCGCCCAGGAAGCGGCAACCGTCAGACGTGATGAGGATGTCGTCCTCGATGCGGATGCCGCCAAAGTCCTTGTAGGTCTCAAGTTTGTCGAAGTTCAGGAACTCGGCGCAATGGCCGCTGGCACGCCAGTCGTCGATGAGGGCGGGGATGAAGTAGATGCCCGGCTCGTCGGTCACTACAAAGCCTTCCTGCAGACGGCGCCCCATGCGCAGGCAGTTGGTGCCGAACTGTTCCAGGTTGGGACGCGTCTCCTCGTCAAAGCCCACGTAGATCTGGCCCAAACCTTCCATGTCGTGCACGTCCATACCCATCATGTGTCCCAGGCCGTGAGGCAGGAACATGGCGTGGGCACCGGCGGCAACGGCCTCGTCCACGTCGCCCTTCATCAGGCCCAATTCCTTGAGGCGCTGGGTCATCAGGCGGCACACCGACATGTGGACGTCCATATACTTCATGCCGGGTTTGGAGATGTCCAGGGCGTGGTCGTGGCACTCCTCGACGATGCGGTAGATCTCGAGCTGTCGCTGGTCATACTTGCCCGTGACGGGCATCGTGCGCGTATTGTCGCTGCAGTAGAACTCCATCGTCTCGGCGCCGCAGTCACACAGGGCGAGGCGGCCGGCCTCGAGCGGTGCCATCGACGGTGCGCCGTGCATGATCTCGCCATGCTGCGAGAAGATGGTGGCGAAACTGTGATGGGCACCATAACTCATGGCGATGCCGTCGATCTGTCCGCCGATGTACTTCTCGGTCACACCGGGCTTGATGAGCTTCATCGCGGTGGTGTGCATCTGGTAGCCCACCTCGGCGGCGCGCTCCAGCTCGGCGATCTCCTCGGCGGTCTTCACCGAGCGCATCTTGATGACAGCCATGCGCAGGTCGTGGGAGCACGCCTCGCCCTGCTTGTTGGGGTGGATGCCTAACAGGTCCATGATCTGGATCTTGGTGTCGTGGCGATAAGGAGGCAGGAAATGGATGCGGCGACCCTTCGCCTTGGCCTCGTCACAGATGACCTGCAGCTGCTTCATCGGCGCCGAGTTGGCTACGCCCACCTGGGCGGCCATGTCGGCGACACTGTCCACCGAGCCATACCACACGATGTCCTCGATGTCGATGTCGTCGCCGATGAGGGTCTCCTTGTTGGCATCGATGTCGATGACGCCCACCAGGCCGTCGCGCTGCTGCCCGAAGTAGTACAGGAACGACGAGTCCTGACGGAAAGGATAGTACGCGTTGTTGGGATAGTTGCACGGCGACTCGTTGTTGCCGAACAGTAAAATCACGCCGTCGCCCACGAGCTTCTTCAACTCTTCGCGACGCTGAATGTAAGTCTTTTTGCTGAACATAATGATATAAAGTTAAGTTAATATCGAGTTAATCAGTTTGTCATCGCAAAGATAATGTTTATATCTCAAAGAACCCCCCTTTTGACCTTATTTAATAATTGCACCAACTAAAAACTGGGGGCTAACGGCTGAAAACTTGAAACTTTTATCTATCTTTGCAAGTTGGAAAGTAATGAACCATAAAACTAAATAGATATGATGACCGATAACGATAAAGTGCTGGATCCCGATGTGAAGCCGTTGTATATCGTCACTGGCTCCACCGACAGCATGGGCAGCGTGATCACGCGCAAACTCGCCGAGCAGGGCAAGGCCGTGTTGCTCGCCAGCCGCGACATCAAGAAAGCCGAGAACTATGCCGCGCAGCTCAAGACGCTCACGCGCAACAAGGACATCACCTGCCTGCAGTTGGACCTCAACTCCTTTGACCTGGTGAACGACTTTGTGCGCCGCCTGCGCGAGTTGAACCGCCCCATCGCGGCGCTCATCAACAATGCGGGCTTGCTGCCCCGCCGCAGCGAGATCTCGGTGGACGGCTTTGAGCACGCCGTGCAGGTCAACTACCTGAGCACCGTCCTGCTGTCGATGCAGGTCTATCCCCTCATCAACGAGGGCGGCAGCATCATCCTGTCGACCAGCGTGTCGCGCCGCTTGGTGACGCTTCCCTATGAATTCCCCGCTGTTTCCCACTTTACGCCCTGGGGCGCCTATGCCCAGAGCAAGCTGGCGCTGACGCTGTTCTCGATCTACATGTCGAGTGTGATGAAGACGCGCCGCGTGGCGGTGAACTGCGTGAATCCCGGTCTGCTCAAGAGAGGTGCCCTGGCTATGTCGGGCTGGATTGACCGCGTGCCCGACTACCTGAGCCGCAACATCCCCAGCCCCGAGGCTGGTGTGGTGCCCACGCTGCGCGCCCTGGAGAGCAAGGAGACCGGCTATCTGTTTTCGGGCTCCGACAAACAGGTGAAGACCAGCACAATGCTCAAGAACCGCGAGATGTTCATCCGCGTGTGCAACGACACCATGCGCATCTTGAAGGAGTATCTTGATAAATAGGCTTTAGGCTTTATCAATTCAAGTAGCGAATAAAAACAAAGGACGAATGAGGATTTTGGGCGAAAATGACCGCCTGCCCATGGGCAGCACAGTCGCCACGATAGGCATGTTTGACGGGGTTCACCTGGGGCATGTCACATTGGTCGATTTCCTCAAGCAACGCGCCGCCAAGCAGGGCAAGCAGTCCCTGATCATCACCTTCGGGCGTCACCCGCGTCAGGTGCTGCACCCCGACGTGCCCTTCTCTCTCATTATGCCTCTCGAGGACCGTCTGTCCCATCTCCAGGCGCTCAGCCCCGACTTGTTGCTTGCGCTGGACTTCACGCTTGATTTGGCGGCACACGACTCGTCACAGTTCCTGGAACTGCTGCGCGACCGCTACGGCGTGACCGAGCTGGTCGCCGGCTACAACCACCACTTCGGGCACAACCGCGGCGAAACCTTTGTGGACTACTGCCGCCACGGCGAGCAGTTGGGCGTGAAGGTCGTCAAGGCGCCCGAGTATCTGGGACAGTATGCCCCAGTGAGTTCCACCATCATCCGCGGCCTCATCAGGGCGGGTAGGGTGGTCGATGCCATGCACTGCATGGGTCGCCCTTACACCCTCAAGGGCCGCGTGGTCCACGGCTTCCACAACGGCAAGGGAATAGGCTTCCCCACTGCCAATGTGGGTGACTTGGACCCCACGGTGCTCATTCCGCACAATGGCGCCTATGCCGTGCTGGTGCATGTCGCCGGCAAGCAGCTGCAGGGCATGCTCAACATCGGCTGCCGCCCCACACTCGACAATGGCGACAAGCTGAGTATCGAGGTCAACCTGTTCGACTTTGACGGTGATATCTATGGTGAGTCCATCACGCTGGAGTTCATCAGCTTCCTGCGCTTGGAGTTCAAGATGTGCAGCCTTGACGAGCTCAAGCATCAGCTTACCATGGATCGTGACAATGCCAAGCGACTATTAAAAGAGTATTTAACCACATAATCATCAAATAGAAAAAATGGAAATCATCAACTTGTGTGACCAGAACTCGCTTGTGGGACAGTACATGAGCGAAATCCGCAATAAGGATTTGCAGCAAGAGCGCCTGCGTTTCCGCGCCAATATCCAGCGCTTGGGTCATATTATGGCCTATGAAATCTCCAAGAAACTCCAGTATAAGACCGTTGGGGTGACCACGCCGCTGGGAGTGAAGCAGTGCAATGTGTTGGACGACCGTGTGGTGCTTGCCACGTTATTGCGTGCCGGTCTGCCGTTCCACGAGGGCTTCTTGAATTGCTTTGACGGTGCTGAGAACGCCTTTGTGTCGGCTTACAGGAAATACTTCCCCAAGACCGATGACTTTGTGGTTCACATTGAGTATATCGCCAGTCCGCGCCTTGATGACAAGACGCTGGTCATAGTTGACCCGATGCTCGCTACCGGCTCGTCAATGGAATTGGCCTATCAGGCGCTGGTGACCAAGGGCCATCCTGCCCACATTCATGTGGCAAGTGTTGTGGCCACTCCCAAGGCCATCGAGGTCGTGCGCCAGCATCTGCCCGAGGACAAGACCACGCTGTGGACCTGCGACATCGATGACGAACTCAACGAGCACAGCTACATTGTGCCCGGCCTGGGCGACTGCGGCGACCTGCTCTACGGCGAGAAAGAGTGAAATTAGGTTTTAGGCTTTAGGTTTTTAGGTTTTTAGGCTTTAGGTATTAGGCTTTAGGCATTAGGTTTTAGCAACAGAAAACTGAGACTAGAATGGTACGCAAATATGATTATCTCATCATCGGCTCGGGTGTGGCCGGTATGAGTTTTGCCCTCAAGGTGGCAAAGACAGGGACTGTGGCCCTCGTGTGCAAGTCCAAGATGGAAGAGGCGAACACCGACCTCGCGCAGGGCGGTGTGGCTACAGTGACCAACCTGGAGGTGGATAACTTTGACAAGCACATCCACGACACGATGGTTGCCGGTGACTGGCTCAGCGACCCCGATGCGGTGAAGAAGGTTGTTACCGAGGCTCCCGCTCAGATTCGGGAGCTCGTGAACTGGGGCGTGGACTTCGACAAGAACGAGAAGGGTGAGTATGACCTGCACCGCGAGGGTGGACACAGCGAGTTCCGCATCCTGCATCATGCCGACAACACGGGTCACGAAATCCAGGTGTCGCTCATAGAGACCGTCAAGGCTCATCCGCAAATCGATGTGTATGAGGACCATTTTGCGGTGGAAATTCTCACGCAGCACCACTTGGGAAAAATTGTGACACGGCGCACACCGGGTATTGAGTGCTATGGTGCCTATGTCCTCAACCAGGAAACCGGCGTGGTGGACACCTTCCTGTCGCGCGTGACGCTCATGGCAACGGGCGGCATCGGCATGGTGTATCACACCACGACTAACCCGCTGGTGGCTACCGGCGACGGCATCGCCATGGTCTATCGCGCCAAGGGCACCGTGCAGGACATGGAGTTCGTGCAGTTCCACCCCACGGTGCTGCACAATCCGAAGGAGACGCACCCCTTTCTCATCACCGAGGCGATGCGCGGCTACGGCGGTGTGTTGCGTAACCTGGGCGGCGAGGAGTTCATGCAGAAGTATGACCCGCGCCTGTCACTCGCACCGCGTGACGTGGTGGCCCGCGCCATCGACAGCGAGATGAAGCAGCGAGGCGAGGACCACGTGTATCTTGACGTGACGCACAAGGATCCCGAGGAGACCAAGCATCACTTCCCAAACATCTATAAGCACTG
>DAIREJ010000105.1:0-7689 GCA_036795635.1 Sodaliphilus sp. | reverse complement strand
CGCACCAAGGAGAGCCTTGAGACCGCATTGAAGAAACTCAAAGAGCTGCGCAAGGAGTTCGAGACCAACCTGTTCATCCCCGGCACCCAAGAGGGCATGAACGTCGAGTTGGACAAGGCATTCCGCCTGCGTGACTTCATCACCATGGGCGAATTGATCGCCTATGACGCCTTGAACCGCCACGAGAGCTGCGGTGGCCACTTCCGCGAGGAGCATCAGACCGAGGAAGGTGAGGCCAAGCGCGACGACGAGAACTTCTTCTATGTCGCTTGCTGGAAGTACAACGGTGACGATGAGACCGCTCCCACGCTCATCAAGGAGCCGCTCCACTACGAGGCCATCAAGGTCCAGACGCGTAACTATAAGTCATAATCAACCACCCTTTAAAATTCATCGAATACAATGGATACGAATATAAGTTTCAAACTTAAGGTTTGGCGTCAGGCCAACGCTCATGCCGAGGGCCGCTTTGAGACCTACGAGATGCGCGACATCCCCACCGACACCTCCTTCCTCGAGATGATGGACATCCTCAACGAGCAACTCATCGAGAAGGGCGAGGAGCCTGTCACCTTTGACCACGACTGCCGCGAGGGTATCTGCGGTATGTGCTCCCTGTATGTGAACGGTCACCCCCACGGTCCCGCCACGGGTGCCACAACCTGCCAGCTTTACATGCGCCGCTTCAAGGATGGTGACACCATCACCGTTGAGCCCTGGCGCTCGGCTGCCTTCCCCGTGATCAAGGACTTGATGGTGAACCGCAACGCCTTCGACCAGATTCAGCAGGCTGGTGGTTATGTGAGCTTCCAGACGGGCGGTGCCCAGGATGCCAACGCCATCCCCATCAGCAAGGAAGCCGCCGATGAGGCTATGGACAGTGCTACCTGCATCGGTTGCGGTGCCTGTGTTGCTGCCTGCAAGAACGGTTCGGCCATGCTCTTCCTCAGTGCCAAGGTGAGCCAGTTCGCATTGCTGCCTCAAGGTCGTGCCGAAGCCAAGCGCCGTGTGAAAGCCATGCTCGCCAAGATGGACGAACTGGGATTCGGTAACTGCACCAACACTGGTGCCTGTGCCGCCGAGTGCCCCAAGAACATCAAGCTGAGCAACATCGCACGCCTCAACCGCGAGTTCCTGTGCGCCAAGTGCAGTGACTAATTCAGGCTTTAGCTATTAGGCTTTAGCAATCCCATTATCATGCCGCAGGGTTCACCAACGCCCTGCGGCATGTTGTTTTACACAAAACGAAAACAAGAAGTACAATCAAACAATTTGTACTTCTTGTATTTCTTGTTGTTGAAAATTCGAAAAATCGTGACCAATTGTGGCGGTTTCATAAAAAAGTGCTATATTTGCAGATTGACAAATAACAACTTAACACTTAAGGATATGAAATACTACATCGCTGAAAACGGCCAGCAGGCAGGACCGTTTGAACCGCAAGAACTCCTGCAACACGGCTTGACGGTCAACTCGCTCGTGTGGTGTGAAGGCATGCCCACCTGGACCTCGGCAAGCCAGGTGCCTGAACTGATGGCAGTGCTCTCGGGGCAGACCTACGTTCCCCCCGTCGGCAATACCCCACTGCCGCAGACGCCCCCGATGGGTGACGTGCAACTGCCTCAAGTGCCCCCATTCAATGCTCCGCAGACGACGGCACCGCAGCAGCCCACAACTTACGGTCAGCCCAATCAACCCTATGCTCCGCCTCAATACGGTCCCAGCAACCAACCCAGTAATCAATTGATGCCCAAGACGTGGCTCACCGAGTCGATTCTCGCCACGATTATCTGCAGCCTGTGCTGCGGTGCATCAATCTTCACCTTGATCACCGGTATCATCGCCATCTTCAACGCCAATGGCGTCAAGAGCAGATTCAACATGGGGGATTATGCCGGTGCCAACAAGAAGTCGGCATCTGCAAAAATGTGGATGATGATCACAGTGGGTATCGGTATTGCTGCTGCAGCGTTTGGTGCCTACCAAATCATGTCCAATCCCGAACTGCTGCAACAGATTCAGGAAGGTTCAGGCATCAGCAATCTGTATCCTTTCCTGAAGTAATCGCTTTAGATACTTTAGCGTTCACCACGAGCCAGACGCCTGTGAAGATGAGGGCGGCTGCGATGGCGTGCATCCATTGCGGTGCTGCCAGCCCCATGGCCATACTGGCGACTACGGCGACAAACGGTTGCACGTAGTTATAGACGCTCACTGTGGTGGGCAAGAGGCGACGTTGGGCCCACACCACGAGCAGGAAGGTGAAGAAGGTCGCACCAGCCACAATATAAACCAGTTCGGTGGCAGTGCGGGCACTCATGGACGTCCAGTTGATTTGTGTGATGTGCGGTAAGGTAAACGGCAGGATGAACAGGCTGGCAAAAGTGAAGGTCCACTTGTTGAATGTGAAAGCGTCATACTTGCGGATGACCCGTGAGTAGTGCGTCAGGTAGAAGGCGTAGCCCACCTGCGAAACCAGGATGAGCAAGTCGCCGCGAAAGTCAGTCGGCCTTCCAGCCCCAGCTGTCGTGCGCGTGATCAGCAGGAAAGCGCCCATAAAGCCCATGATGATGCCCAGTGCCCGTCGCGGGGTGATGCGCTCGTGCAGCAGAATGGACGACAGGATGAGCGTGAAAATGGGCATCGTGGTCAGCTCGATGGTGGCATTGATGGGCGAGGTGAAGCTCAAACCCACGATGTAGCCGCCCTGGGCCAACGCGAAGCCGAAGAAACCCGCTCCCGCCACCTTGAGCATGTCACGGCGCTCAATGCGCTGCTGCGGGATAAACAATGACCCCACCCAGAACAGCATAGCCGCCCCGATGACACGGAACGCCACCAGCTGCGGCCCGGTGATGCCGCCATGGGTGAGCACGTCCTTACTGAAGGTCGCCATCAGCCCGAACAGCACCATCGCCAGCAGCATCGCCCCATGCGCCCGCCAATCCTTATTGGATACATTACCAGTTGCCATAGCCTTTCAATTCGCAGACAAAGGTAGTGCAAGTAAAACGTTGAATAAAATGAATTCAATCTGTTTTGCCGTGCAAAGCTGCATGAACTTCCCAAACTTTGTCATAATAAGGTCATGCTTCTTCATCCATTTCTTTGATGACACCAGCACCAAGCGAGGTCAGATAATCATTCAAGACATCTATTCTCATACTGTCATCAAAAGATAGTCCCAATTTATTGATAATGCGCCGTTTCTTGTTATACACCGAGTGGAGGTCGTTATACCCCATGCAGAGCATCACCACCGACGAGGGCAAGCCACTACAGTACAAGCACAAGTAATGGATGTCGCTATCTTTTAAGTCAGACGGATGCATTTCCTCCAAACGATCGATGATGCCATTGTGTGTGCTGTTCACATAGGCGCGTATGCCGTTCCAAAACGATGTATCGGGTTGATTGATCATGTAACTCTGCTTGAATAAAGCGCTGAATGACTTCGGGTTGCTAAGGTATTGCTTATTGTGCATGGCGACCAGTTGGGTGAAAATCTCTATTTGATGCCTGATGGTGTCCTTCAGGTTGTCGCTCATGGCCCTATTGGCATCTAGTTGTTCGGATAGCCGTTGGGCATCATTGCGCAATCGTTCAATGGTCTCTTCGCTCTCCTTGATATTTTGCCTGTTGCGGGACGAACGGTGCTTGATGACCAACAGTACGAGAGCCAAACAACTGAGCAACAGCAAACCACCCAATATCGCTGCTGTGAGAAGCATCTTGTAACGCAAGTTCTTGTATTTCAATGCCTCATTGTCATACTTTGCCTCAATATTCCGCAGCTGTTGTTGGGTCTCGTTTCTAATGACCGAGTCCGAAAGTTCATCGCCTTGTTTAAAGAAATGCATAAACTCATCCAGATTGCCTTGACATTTCGCTACTTCAGCCCGACAAACGTTATAGAACACTTGTGATTCTATTAGGTTTTGGTGACTGGCGACCTGATTCAAAAAATAATTTGCCGAGTCTGGCTTGTTTTGCTTGGCGAGCGATAAGGCTGCTATCATACAAAGCCATTCTTTACTTTCGGGTTGATAATCTTCGTCGAGAAGCGATAATGCAATCTGTTTGGCAGAATTGATGTCAGCGGGATTGTTGCTGTACATCTTGAATTCGGCCGTGGTTTTTAGATTTTCCCATTCCAGTCTTTTGGCATCAATTGACTGTGCTACAGCGAGTCCTTGCTCCAGATAGGGCAACACACTGTCTTTGTTCGTCTTGATATAGGTCGTGCCGATTTCATTCAGGCAGACAGCGATATAAAAGCTATCTGGCACCTGCTTGAAGTAGTTCAATGCTTCTTTATATAAGGCGATATCACTGCTGTCGGCAACAACATTGATGCGGTAGAGGTATCCCAACCTCAGTCTAGCATAACCCTGATTAAAGTTGTCAGCGCGTGCGACCGTTGTCAGCGCATTCTTGTAATAAATCATTGCCTGCTGATTGTCACCCAATTCCTCCATCACAGCTCCTTTGTATATATAGGCGCGGGTTAGCTTTTCGGTCTCATCTTGATGGTGCTTGTAGAAATTGAGTGCGACATTAATCAAACTGTCGCTTTTTGCAACTACATAGTTGCGGTAACGTGCCTGACTCAGCAGCAAAGCATAATAGGCCTTGTCACGTTTACTGCCGAGCGATTGTGCCTTGATGGAATTCAACAAGTCAAGCGCCAAGACTGGATCATCTTGCATAATGCTGTCAGCAGCAAGCAGACGGATGCTATAGGCTTGGTCGCTATGATAACAACCAGTAAATAAGAACGACACAAGCATGACGATCAAGATAACGGATAGATTTTTTGAGTGTATCATGTCGCAAAAATAACAAAAAAAGGCGACAAAAAGTGTTGAATTAAGTAAAATAACAATGCATTACACAGACGTTACATGTAACACTTTTAACTCGCTGATAATCAAATCACTTTTGCAAAAACGTTACACCTGAAAATTTGGTCAATAATCTTCTGCACTGTAAATTTGCAATGCGCGAAAAAAACACTTTTAATGACATTAATCAATAAGATGATTATGGAGACTCACAAAAGAATGTTTTGGTTTGTCACGATCGTGTTAACCTTGATCACATCATTGATGCTGCATACAAGTATTACATGCGCATTCAGTCGCAGGTAGCACTGGATCTGTCGGACAACGCCGAGGAAAATGGCACCTTAGTTGAAACTATCTAATAATCAGAACTCTTTAAAACTCCAAAAGACTATGAATAGTAATCATATTTTCAAATGGCTTGCGGCCATACTGATGGTGGCCTTCGTTTCTTGCCAATCCGAAGATGACCTCAAAGAGGAAATCAAGTACTATCTGATCATTCAGTCACAGGTAAGCCTCAATCTCTCGGATGACGACGAGAATCAGGGCACAATGGCCAACAGCGATTATGACGTCATGTCAAAGACCATCTCACGAATGAAGCAGGTAATCCTTGAAACAGAATCTCAATCAAGCGGTGAAAACAAAGATGCCGCAATAATGGAAGCTTGTGACAACATCTACAAGGAATATGAGGAGTATGCCTCGTCGCAAGATTTAGACCTTGGCAAAACCATCTGCTTTGTCAAAATCATGCGCAGCTCAACGATTAACGGAGTAACCCAAGGGGGGGCTTCGCTCAAGACCTATTTCTTTCACGCCATCAGGAATGCAGAACCCGACGTACCTGATGCCCCAACGCCACCAACATTCAATCTTGAGAAGCCCGAAACGTTGGAAATGGTTGATTTGGGACTGTCGGTACTATGGGCCAACTGCAACTTGGGTGCCGATTCTCCCGAGAAGTATGGCGGCTACTTTGCATGGGGCGACTCCACAGGCGCATTGTGGTCGGGTGAAGGCATTAACCACTTATCGGACGGTTACTCTTGGAACACCGATAATTACGGCGGCAAGACTCCCCCGGCCGAGATTGGAGGCACCGATTTAGACATTGTGACCGTGCACTGGGGTGACGGTTGGCGCACACCCAGTGGGATTGAAGCATATGAACTATGCAGCCAATGCCAATGGCTGCTTCACAACGAAAACGGGCACAAATGGTATGATGTCATCGGTCCCAATGGCAACAGCATTATCATCCCGTTGGGAGGAATGTATACCGATAGCAACAATAGCGCCACACGCTTCATGGTGGGCCCAATGTACTCTAGCATGACGGGATATTATTGGACATCAACCAGTTGCGACACACCGAGCTCAGCTGAGTCCAGGGGTTATGGCGTCAAACGGGGAGTGGTTACGGCATGGACATTTATTTGTGCGTCTTCTCGCGGAGACTTGACTGGCAAGAACATGTTCCTTGACCACCTGCGCGCCTTCCACCTGTCCATCCGCCCCGTCCACGACAAGTAAAGATTGAGAGGCTTTTTGCAAGTATTAGCTAACTGTATTTTTCATAAACAAAGGGAAAAACAAGAAATACAAGAACAACAATCTTCACTGGATTGTATATCTTGTATTTCTTGTTTTCAATTACGTCGTGCGGAAGGCTCCTAAAGCCTAATAGCTTATTTCATAAACTTGGCGAAGTCGGTCTTGCGCATGTCACCCTCGTGCATCAGTGTGCTGTGGAAGGCGAATGCGATGTCGGGGTTCATCATCACGTGACCGCTCTTAGCCAGCTTGAGGTATTCGCGCAGCAAGGGGCGGTAAACGGGATGAGCGGCGTGCTCGATGATTTCGTTAGCGCTCTGCACGGGATCCTTGCCACGCAGGTCGGCGATACCCTGGTCGGTGATGATGATGTCCACCGAGTGCGGGTTGTGGTCAGGATAGGACACCATGGGCACGATGGTGCTGATGCAGTCGTCCTTCTTGATCGACGGGCACAGGAAGATGCTGATGTAGGCATTGCGGGTGAAGTCGCCCGAACCGCCCACACCGTTCATCAGGCGCGTACCGCTCACGTGGGTCGAGTTGATGTGGCCATAGATGTCGGCCTCGATGGCGGTGTTCATCGTGATGACGCCCAGACGGCGAACCACCTCGGGGTTGTTGCTGATTTCGCTGGGACGCATGAGCACCTTGCCGTGCAGGGCCTCGCCCTTCTCAAAGAACTCGGTCATGGCGCCGCTGGAGAAGGTCATCGAGCAGGTGCTGGCAAACTTGCACTTGCCGCTCTCGAGCAGCTCGAGCACGCTGTCTTGAATCACCTCGGTGTACATCTCGAACGGGGGGATGTCGTCGCTCTTGTCCAGTGCGTCGAGCACGGCGTTGGCGATGTTGCCCACACCACTCTGCAGAGGCAGGAACTCCTTGGGGATGCGACCGGCCTTGAGCTCGTTCACGAGAAATGCGCACACATTGCGACCGATGGCGGCAGTCACCTCGTCAACGGGGGTGAAAGCGCCCTCCTTGCTGATGGGCAACGACGTCTTGACAACGCCAATCACCTTCTTGGGGTCAACATGGGCGGTGGGAGTGCCCACACGGTCGTGAGGCGTGAAGATGGGAATCTCGCGACGATAAGGTGGGTCGTTGGGCGTATAGACGTCGTGCATGCCACGGATGCTCTCGGGAATCTGGTCGTTGACCTCGACAATCACCTTGTCGGCCATCTTGAGCCAGGTGGCGGTGTTACCCATCGAGGTGCCGAGCACGAGTTCGCCGTCGTCGGTGATGCTCTGGGCCTCAACGATGGCGATGTCCATCTTGCCGT
>DAIREJ010000104.1:0-7738 GCA_036795635.1 Sodaliphilus sp. | reverse complement strand
GTGAGAAAGTGAGTCCTCAGGGCGTGCTTCTCGGCAACACCAGCGTTGACGACCGCGTGAAGCAGTCATTACTTTTTTATACTTACGCAGGGGATGATATGGACTGGTATCTTGTAGACAGCATCGAGGAATACTCTTTCCTGGTAGGCAGCGATAGTCACATCACCATCGACCCAGGACGCTTGAGCGAGATGGTTGATATTGGCATTGAACACGATGATTTGTTCTACTGCCATCTTGGTGACCTTGCCGATACCAAGCCAGAGTACTATTATAACACCAAGTCGGCGTTATATAATGCGCTGAGGGCGTGGAAAAATAAATACCTTCGCCCTCTTATTGATGAATACCACACCGAAGCTGACGGAATGTTTATCGATGACAGGCTACCGATGAACTGGAGGAATAATTGTCGATCATGGAGCGATTGGGATTTGCCATTTCACCCAGTCGTGGGCAATCATGACATCACACATAATGGTTGGGCTTTATTTTGCGACCAGTTCAAGACATCGTTCTATGAGTTCACCGTAAGAGTGGGTGGTCAATATGACCGCTTTATCTTCTTGGATTCAGCCAACGGCACACTGGGCGACTTTCAGATTGATGAAATCGAGAAAAACGCTCTCCAGAATGACAATAAGAATATCCGCAACACCTTTGTGTTTACCCACACCAACATCTTCCGCCCGTCACTCAACGAGTTCGCTTCGACCTATTGCCGCGAGGAACTGTATTACATTCTGGACAAGTTGACGGAATGGAATACTACCATCATGTTCTACGGACATGTCCATGCCTGGGACGACCGTATGTATGGCAATGTGAGACACATCACCATGCCCTCGATGAATTTCGTGGATCACCCCGACGGCGGTGACGACTTGCTTGTGAGAATCACGGTCAAGAAGGATGGAAGCTACGAGATGGAGCGCATCGGGCTCCACTGCAAAGAACGCTCCAAGGAAGAACTTGAAGAACTAGGCTACTACGTCACGACTAAGTAGGCATTAGGTTTTAGGACTAAAAACCAATAACTAGAAACTAGAGACTAAAAACTAATAATTGATTGAATATAAGACGATAGGCTTTGAGGATCTGGACATCATCCGCAGCTATCTGCGCTGGGAAGACGTCCAGGGCTGCGAGTGGAGCGGCGTGAACCTGCTCACATGGAACCGCTACGGGTTGGAATATGCCATCGTGGAAGGTTACCTGGTGCTGCGATTCATCTATGACGGGCAATACACCCACACTTTGCCGCTGCCACCAGTGCCCGAGGGTATCGAACATCCGCGCATGGCCGAACAGGGTGATGGATGCTTGGAACGAATCGTGCGCACCTTGCGCGACGAGTGCTTCGCCCATCATCAGCCTTTCAGCATCTCCAACCTCAACCAACGGGGCATCGACTTCCTGCAACGGGCTTTCCCAGGCGAATTTGAGTTCTCTGGGCCTATGACCGAGCGCTATGACTACATCTGCTTGCGGGAGAAGATCATCGCCCTCGAGGGCAAGGAGATGCGCCCCAAGCGTCAGCATCTATACCAGTTCCCACGTTTCTACCCCAATCACGAGTATCGCCCTCTTGAGCCGAGCTTGTTCCCAGAATGCTTGGAGTTATTGCAACTGTGGAGCGACAATGCCGAAGCCATTGGACACACCCAGGGAGCCGACAGCAAGGTGATGGAACGCGAATCTATCAGCCAGGTCTTCGACAACTGGGACCGCTTCGGCGCCATGGGCGGAGCGGTGTTTGTTGACGGCAAGATGGTGGCATTCTCCTATGGCGTGCCCATCAACAGCAACGCGTTTGACCTGTGCGTCGAGAAAGGCGACATCAACTACAAGGGTGTGTATACCGTTGTGCGCCACCACTTCATGCAACAGATACCCGAGCAGTACACCTATATCAACCTGGAGGAGGACCTAGGCTTACCCGGACTGCGACGCGCTAAGTCATCCTATCACCCTGCTTATCAAATCAAGAAAGACCGTGCCATTTCCTATCCCAAACTGTCGACCACGCTAGAGCAGCTCAAGCGTGAAGGCGTGCGACTGTTGATGCAGACGGTGTTCAAAGACCGTAAAGAGGCGCTCGACATCTTTTTCTCGCGCGTGTATGCCCCTGCTGGCAATTATTGCCGCATCGAAGAAGGCCAAGTCATTTCGGCAGCACAAGCGCTCCCCTACTCCATGCTCTATCACGGCCAAACGGCCGATGCCGTCTATCTTTATGCCGTGGGCACGCTGCCCGAGTATCGAGGGCAACACCTGATTTCACGCCTGTTCAAGTATATGCACCGTGGACTGCTGTGCCAAGGTAAGGTGTTCTCTACCCTGCTGATTGAGCAGGAAGGGCTGCAGGCGATGTATGAGAAACTGGGCTATGCCCAGGTGGGCATAGCTCCGCAGCAAGATGAAAATGTGGTGGAAAACGGCTTTGAAGCCTATAATCGGTGGCAGCAATCGCGCCCCTGTGTGCTGCTGCAAGACGAGCGCAACTGGGAAACGCTGCAAATCTATAGCCGCTTTGACAAAGCCTATTACCTCGTCAAACCGCATTACAAGGGGATGGTGCGCGTCATCAACGTGATGGAAGCTTTGAGGCTCTATGCCTCAACTCATCCAGGGGCTTCACTCGCGCTGCGAGTCACCGGGGACAGGCACATCAGCGAGAACAACGGCTGCTATGCCATCAAGGACGGCATGGTGCAACGCATTCCACGTTGCAAAAGCATTGAGATATCACTAAATATCAATCAATTAGCAGAATATCTCTTCAAGGACACCCCGTTGGAGATGCCCCTGATGCTACTCTAAAAACAAACTGAATTATCGGACAATGTCTTCCTCGTTGGTCACGTTCTCGTGACCGCAGCCCTCGTCGCACAACCAGCCGAAGGGGTCGCTCTTGGGTGCGGGGAAACTGTAGAACACCCAGTGAGAGGGATGCCTGAAGCCGTACTTGCGCCCGTTGTGCTCGTGCACCGGAGCCTGATAGCACACGGTAACGCCGCTCACATACTTATCTTGTTGATAAGGGCTGTACCTGACGCCATTGGTCTCAATGTAAGCCAAGTCCTCACGGCAGTCATGCTCAACAATGTTTGAGGGCAAGACACGATTTCCGCCCAGGACGTTGCGGGCTACTGCCAGATACTCGGGCGTGGCGGTCTTTTCCCAGCGACGGCTGGCATGAGCGAACCAACCGCACTCGGTCGCCCATTTGGCAACTTCCTGAATGGACACGTCACCAGCATCGGGATGGCGACGCTCATACAGGTTTAAGAGTAGCGACAACTCGGCCATAGCACCATCCAGGGAGCCTTGCTCGGCACGCCCCAGCACTGCGAAGAAATTGTAGCACTCGGCAGCAGTCTTAGGATAAACCGTTGTGTCAGAGTGGGTGTAGGCATGGCCGGGGATGAATATGCGGCCTTCCTGGGCATGTGCGATGAGGGCGGTGAAATATTTGAGGGCCTCGGCAAGAGGCATGAAACGGTCGGCGTCGGGCTGACCTGTGAGGTGCTTGCGGATGGCCTCCTCGGGGTGAAATTGCACACCCAGTGCAAAGTGCTTGTCGGTGCGCTCGATGGCTTCGATGATGTCAACGCCGTCGGTTGAGGTAATACCCGTCACTCGCAAGGGAGCACCCGTCACATGACCCACGACTTGATGATGCCACGAGGGCACGTCGCGGATGACACTTGTGCCGCTAACAGCAAACAGTAGCGAAGTGCTGTCGGTCACCGTCACATCATGAGGGGTGTAGTAACGCTTACCCTCGGCATCGCGGTGCATGCGGTGCAGATAGTGATAGTGCTTACCCAAGCCTTCGTAATAAGTGCCTAGATCCTGAATGAGCGATGCTCCAGAAACGACTCCCAACATCTGCATGCCACGGCACAAGCCCAACACAGGGATGTCATGGTCCAGGCAATAGGCCATCGTCAGGTACTCCGACACGTCGCGCGTGGCGTCGGCAGGGCTGTCATCGACGATGCCGTGCCATGTTTGGGGAACTGCAAACAGCGTGGAACTGATATCACCGCCGCCCAGGAAAACGACCGCCTGCACACCCGCTAGCAACGCCTCGGCATCGGTGCCGTGATAGGTGTCGCGCTTGACGACGTCGGCATACTGTTGAAGCAAAACGCCGGCTTCATCAACATACTGCGGACAAAGGCTCATGCCGTCATAGTCAAAGCCAGCAGGACGCATCTGGGGCAAAATCACCGCCTCGCCGCCGGCCTGCTCAATGGAGAGGATGACGCGCGCATAGGCTGCGTCATTAGGTTGCCAAGCGATGCCCACACGCACCCTTGCACCGTCGTCAGCGCCAGCAGTGAAAACGACAAGCAATACCAACGCTAAAGCCCAATATCTCAAAAATCTTTGTCTCATCTCAAACAACTTCTAATTCCTAACGATTCCTCAGCATCTCCAGCACCTGCTCCACGGGCAGGGCGTCAACATGATAACCATTACGGCCTGTCATCGACTCGGCCATGAACAGGGAGTTCCACAGTGCCTCGGCGGTGGCTTCGATGGTGGCGGCAAAGATGGAGGACATCTCGCCGTTGGCAAGTACGGTCGAGGTAATGGTCTTGGCACGGCTGTCAATCAGGTTTTCAGGCGCTACCGACATGGCAATGACATAGTCACCGCTGCCATTCGAAGCAATACCGCCGGTCTTGGCCATGCCCATCATGGCGCGTTTTGCGACGCGTTCCAGATTGCGAGAGTCAAGCGGCGCATCGGTGATGACAACCATCATGCAGGAACCGTCCACATTCTCGGTCTTGCGCACATGGTTAATGAAGTCGTGCTTCTGGAGCCGCTGTCCCACCTGCACACCGTCAATCTCGAGAATGCCGCCATAGTTGGTCTGGACGAGAACGCCGATGGTGTAGCCGCCCAACGATTCGGGCAGCACACGAGATGAGGTGCCGATGCCACCCTTAAAGCCGAAACAGATTGTACCTGTTCCTGCACCCACACATCCCTGCTCTACTGGGCCGCCGTGCGCGTTATTGATCGCATCAATCACCATCTGGGGCGTGACGTGCATGCCTCGGGTGTCGTTCAGGCGTCCGTCATTGGTCTCGCCCACGACAGCATTCACCGAGTTCTCGCGCTCATTGCCAGGCTGCATCAGTGTGTAACGAATGACGCCTTCCATCCCTGCCGCCACGTTCAGCGTGTTGGTCAGGATGACGGGCGTCTCAATGTTGCCGAGTTCACGCACCTGTGTCACACCCGACAACTTGCCGAAGCCGTTGCCCACATAGATGGCAGCAGGCACCTTCTGGCGGAAAATATTGCCCTGATGCGGTACAATGGCAGTCACACCCGTGCGCACGCTGTCGCCCTCGATGAGCGTCACATGACCCACCGTCACGCCAGGCACATCGGTGATGGCATTATACTGCCCTGGCTGGAAAATCCCCGTGGGGAACCCCCATTCCCGCAACGTCTTGTGCTGCTGGGCAGCAAGTGTCGCTGCCCCTAGCAAAACAGCCACAACAATCAATACATATCGTTTCATCATCTTTCTCATTTCTTTACCCAATGACAAAGATACAAAAAATTGCGAGTTTGCAGCCTCTAAAACCTTGATTTTTTGGGTATAGTTGAATGGTGGTTTTTTTCATTAACAAATATTAAAAACTTGTAAGTAAAGCGATTTATGGACTAAAAGATATAACTTTGTGACATGAAGATGAGCCTTACTAGAGGGTTTAACGGGTTCTGCTCTCAATTTGGCTCTGAACAGTACTACTAGAACCTGGCTTAATTCTTAACCAAAATGAAACGTTATCTTACCCTTCTCACGGCCAGTCTGCTTGCTGTGTGTGCACTGGCCCAGACGCAGTTCACTTCAGGAAAATTCAAGTATGAAGTGATCGAAGGCACCGACAACTGGGTGCAGATTATTCCCAAGAGCACCTCAGAGAGCGGTGCAGGCTACAGCAACCTTGTTTCGGCTGATTTCAAGACCTCGGTGACCTACAACGACGTGACCTATACTGTGGTGGGCATCGGCGCCAATGCATTCTACAGGTGCAAACTCAACGATCAGGCCATCCTGCAGTTGCCCGAGGGCTACTTCTTCATCGATGCGGGCGCGTTCTCCTATACCGAGGTGGGCTCGTTGAAGTTGCCCACGACCATGGAGTTGATTCACGAGAGGGCTTTCGACAACAACAGACTGGCAGGCGTGACCGTGTTGTCGGGCAACCCCTACTTCGCACACCTGGCTTCGACACAGGGCACCGTGACCTACACCATGCTCACCAATAAGGAGAAGACCAAGATTATCTTCGCGCCCGGAGCCAAGCCCACACAGTTCAGCTCAAGCGGCACCACCTATCTCACCTCGATCACCATCCCCGACCAGATTACCGAGATTGGCGATTACGCCTTCTATGGCAATCCCACGCTCACGACGGTGAACTTCCATGCCGGCATCACGCGCATCGGCGTGGGCGCCTTCTACGAGACGCTACTCACCCGTGTGAGTATCCCCAACCCCGATTGTGAAATCGGCAACAGCTGCTTCAGCAACAGCCAGGTGAGTAGCATCTCGTTGCCCCAAGGCATGAAAAAACTGGGTCGCCACGTGTTCTTCTACTGCACCAATCTCACCAGCCTCACCCTGCCCGAAGGCATGGAGGAAATCGGTATGATGTGCTTTGGCAGCTGCTCACTCACCAGTGTGAACCTGCCCAGCACGTTGGTTAAACTCGACAGTTGCGCGTTGCAGGACAATCCGTTTACCAGCATCAACCTCAAGAATGTCAAGTTCGTGGGTCGCCAGGCATTCAGCCAGTGTCTCAACCTCACGTCGGTCACCAGTAACGGCATGCTCGAGGAGATTGACGGTGCGGCCTTCACCCGCTGCCCCCTCACCACAGCCTATCTGCCCGAGGGCTTGAAGACCATCATCATGAATGCCTACTTCCGCTGCACCAACCTCAACTCGTTCACCGTTCCTTCGACGGTGACCACGATTACCGGTAACCCCTGTGTGGGTGCGACGTCGTTGAGGGCATTCACCGTGGCCGAGGGCAGTGAGTATTTTGCTGCCTATGACGGCTGCCTGTATGCCACCGGCGGTGCTACGGTAAAGCCACAAGCAGGTCGTGCCGACGGTGATGCGCCCGTTGGACTGACCGCCCTGGTGGGTGTGCCCACAGGTTGGCAGCAAAGCGTGTTGCACGTGCCCGAGGGCGTGACTGTCATTGCCAACCAGGCCGCGCGTGAGGCTACTTCCATCACCGAGGTTGAATTACCCTCGACGCTCACCGAAATCCGCCCCAGCGCCTTCAGCAGCATTACGGGCATCACCCAGGTGACCTGCCTTGCCACCACACCGCCCGAGTGTGTTGACGAGTACGGCAACGATTTCACCAGTGAGGTTTACCAGAATGCCACCCTGTATGTGCCCATGCGTAGCCTGGAACTCTACCAGAACGCAACGGTGTGGAGTAATTTCCAGCACATCGAGGGCATTGACACCGGCGATGAACCTCTCCAGCCCGGCGATGCAAATGGCAACGGTATAGTTAATATGGATGACCTGACGGCATTGATCAACTATCTGGTGTTCAATGATGAAACTGCCATTTGCCATGATGGTGCAGATGTCAATGGTGACACCCATATCGGTATGGACGACCTGAGCGCTCTCATCAATATTTTGGTGGGCATCAATTAATTGCAAATCAGAATT
>DAIREJ010000103.1:7526-7840 GCA_036795635.1 Sodaliphilus sp. | reverse complement strand
TGCACACTGGGTTCATATCCAAAGTAGCTAGCAAAAGCGAGAGGAGTATAGGTCGTTGATGCACCGGATGAAGACTCCTTGAAATCCATTTCCACCGACTGTGCGCAATACAGCATCAAGGTTGCCACAGCATTGGCGGCTTCGTTCAGGGTGTCATTGGTATAGTAATTGTTCTGCATTTTGTCCCAGTTAAAGTCCACCGGTGCCAATGCTGGCATGTTGATGTTCAAGCTCTCGCTTGTGTAGGCCGGTATGGTCATTGTGGGGCATGCGGACCATTGCCAGTAATACATCACCTGAGCCATCGCCGTGGC
>DAIREJ010000103.1:0-7516 GCA_036795635.1 Sodaliphilus sp. | reverse complement strand
GGGTTACCTTGTGCCCAATTCGAGGGGACCATCGGAGCGATGGCCGGGCGTGACGTCAAACCCTGACGGGGAGAGACACCCAGGTCCAAAGCTGCAATCTGCTCGGCATAGCTATCTAGCATCTCGGCAAGGGCAGCGGGCACGTCATCTACATCAAAAGTGCCATGGTCACTGTAACCAAGCACAGCAGGTGCGCGGTCATCACCGGCAACGATGATGAAGCCACTGTCGGCACGCTTAACGTTAAACACATAGTAAGCCGGCTGTGAGGCATTCAACCTGGTGGTCTTTTTCACCATCTCCAAGCCAGCTGTCGGCATGGAATGCTTTGCAACGAATTCCCTGGCGACAGAAAGTGCCTGACCCTCACTGACTGGTCCTGCCCAAACAGCAGCAACAACGGTCAAACAGGCCATCAATAATAAAGACAGTCTTTTTTGCATGATTGTAATGATTTAGGTTAAACAATTTTTTGCAAAGATAATGCTTTTCAAACAAAAAAACGCTTTTCATGGTTGAATGTGGCCATGAAAAACGTTCAAGCATGAATTGGTGTAGATTGTGTCACGGGCGTGCGAGCAAAAGCAGAACCCGTGCGCGGTGCATGCGCCAAGCCGTGCCATAGATGCTGTCCTCGTCACCGTATAGCGACATCAACGTGTAGTTGGCAAGGGCAGCGATGATGGCGCTCTTGAGTTGGGCGGCGAACGTGAGCAAGGGGCGTCGTTCCACCCCAATGACAAGCGCAATGTTGCCGCTCTCAAGGTTGAAGTTGACGTTCTGCTGAAGCACATAGCCGCTCATGCGCGCTAGCAGATCATCAAGTCCTTCCCTCACTCGTCGGTCAAGGATGGGTTCATTACTCGGGGTCACGCCCCATGCCGTGGCGTTCTCGGCGGGATGCCAAACCCCTTCGGTGTAAATGGCTTGCTGGATCTCGTCCAAGTCAATAGTGATATCAAAACGGTAATTCATGGTTTGTTTCTTTTTTTGGTTATTTGTCTGTTAGATAAAGATGATGATGGCAATATCAGCGCAAGGCGCGGGCACGCGATTTGGGGCAGATTTTGGTCAATGCGGTCGCTGGAGAGATGAAGAAGCGAGAGGCGAGGCAGTGTTCAAGCACATGCTCCAGCGCGTGTTCAACGCTCATGCCCTTATCCTTGAGTGCCGACACATGAGCGGTGATCTCATACCACATCAGCCGGCGCAGACGACTCTTTGGCAACGCCTCGTTGTCGGAACGGTAGGTGACGGCATTGACTGCCTTCTTTTGCTTTGCTGAGAGCAGATGACACACGCAACGATAGGCCCGCTCCATATCCACGTGATAGTGGGGATGGCCGTTAGCGATAGTGAACTCGACCGCAACCCGGCGGGCTTTGGCCATGGGCAGACCCTGGTCAAGCAGGGCATCAAGGGTGGGATTGAACAGCGCCAGGAACTCCCTGTCGCGCTGTTCGCACAATGCACGATGGCGGATTTCAGTTTTCATGTCTTTCATGGTAAAGCAATGCGTGAAAATGGTAAAACAATATTTTTATCGTTGCAAAATTACAACTTTCTTGGTGTTTTGTCAATACTTTTGCCTATTTTTTTTCTTAAAAAAACGAAATCCAGAGTCGCATTCCGCTGCTTTCCAAATAAAAATTCAAGAAAAAAAAGCAAGTTTTTTGCTATTATGGGAAAAATAACTACCTTTGCGTGTTTATTTGGCGAAAAGCCCTAAAAAAGAGAGAAATAACGTAATATAAATAATTGTAAATGGCTACATTAGAGAAAATTAGACAAAGAAAGAAGATTCTGGCCATCGTAATTGGTGCGGCATTGCTCGCATTCATTATTGAGGTAGGTATCGAGGCTATCGGCCGCTCTGGCGGTAACAGCGCAGCCGCAAAAGTAGGAAATGAGAAAATTGACATCATGGCCTTCCAACGCCAAGTAGAGCAGGAAGCAGCCAATGACCAGCAGAACAACCAGCAGATGGACGCCGCGACACGTCAGCAGCAGGTGCTGGAGGAGATGATTGCTGATAAGCTTCTTGAGCAGGAGTATGAGAAGCTGGGTATCACCGTCAGCGACTGGGAGATTAGCCAGTTAATGATTGGCAAGAACCCCGCCCCCGCTGTCACTCAGTTTGCTCAGCAGGCAGGTGCCAAGTCCCCTGCCGAACTGTATGACTTCATCATGAACCCCGGTAAGCAGGGTGTGTCTGAAGCACAGGTTACAGAGTTGCGCAGTCAGTGGAACAAGCTCACCAAGGACGTCATTAAGCAGTTCAAGTTCGCCAAGCTGCAGAACTTGCTGGCTGGTTGCATCCAAGCCAACGACCTTGACCTTGCCCAAATGAAGGAAGAGGGGGGCATCACCAACACCATCCTCTTTGCTAAGAAAGACTATTCGTCACTTCCCGACGACAAATATCCCGTGACCGATGAGGAAATCAAAGCCAAGTGGCAGGAGATGAAGCCTTGGTTCAAGCTTAACGAGGAAGTGCGTCAAGTCCATTTCATCGCTGTGAACATCGAACCCAATGCCGAGGACATCGCCGCAGCCAACAGGGTTGCCGATGCTGCTTACCTCGCACTGCAGAAGGGTCGTGGTGTTGACTCGGTTCGCCTGCTGGGCACCGTGAAGATCGACACCGCCAAGCTCACGCAAAAAGATCTGCCCGTTAAAGTTCGTGACTACTTCACCAACGCCGAGGTGGGAACCACCCGTCGCGACAGTGTGGTCAACAACCATCACGAGATGTATAAGCTCATCAACAAGCAGATGAGTCTTGACTCGGTTGATTTGGGTTATGTCATCGTGCAAGGTGATGCCAAGATGCAGAAGGACGTACTTGGCCAGCTCAACAACGGCAAGTCGCTTGACGACGTAAAGAAGGCTTATCCCCAGAAGGTGGACGGCAAACTGTCGGAATGGCAGCGTGTCTTCAATGCCGCTGACTCAATGAAGACCAAGATCGCCAATGCCACACCCGGCACGTTCTTTATCTTTAACAGCGGTGAGCAGGGCGCTACCCTGATGAAGGTGAACGAGCGCAAGCCCACCAAGATGTTCTATACCTTGGCCACCATCACCTATGATGCCTATGCCAGCACTAAGACGAGCGAGCAGCTGCGCGACAAGTTCCAGGACTTCCTGAACAAGAACAAGACCATTAAGGATTTTGAGGAGAATGCAGCCAAGGCTGGTTTCAACGCTACCGAAGCCCTCATCACTCCCAGCACCCCTCAGTTGGGTCAGAGCCAGTTTGGTGGCGGCATCAAGGACAGCCGCAAAGCCATCAAGTGGGCATTTGACAGCAAGAAGGGTGATGTTTCGCCTATCTTCAGCGACAATAATGACGTGATGGTTGCTCTAGCCGTTGACGACATCTATGCCGACGGTTACATGCCCTGCACCTACGAGGCCGCTAAAGAAATGCTCGTGACACGCATCCGCAACAGCAAGAAGGGCGACGACCTGATGAAGCAGTATCAGGGCAAGGCCAATGACCTGAACGGCTATGCCGCCGCTCTGGGCGAGAAGGTTGACACCGTCAATGTAGTCTTCTCGATGAGCAATGATCCCAAGTTGGGTAACGAGCCTGGCCTGATCGGTCGCATGGCCGTTGCTAAGCCCGGTAAGGTCCAGGGTCCCTGGAAGGGCAAAAACGCCGTGTTTGTGTACCAAGTAATCAAGCAGGATGAAGAAAAGCGTGAAATCACCAAGGAGGAACTCAACTCACGCTACGCACAGACCCGTGGTGCCGGCCTTGTCGCCAACCAACGCGCTATCCAGAATATTCTGACGAAGGCTACCAAGGTGAAAAAGCACCTGATTGACTTCTATTAATTATCAGAATTCATATTAGTCAAGCCCTGCCCGAGTCAGTTCAGGCAGGGCTTGATTCATAAGTGAAATGAATTTTTAGGCGTTCAAATAGCCTTTATTCAAAAAAAATGACCTATCTTTGGAGGTTAAACCATAACATCACCTTTTTTCATGTCAACAGTTAACGAGCGACAAGAGGAAATCATTGAGGAATTTGAAGGTCTGGACGACTGGATGGACCGCTACAGCGTCATCATCGACATGGGCAACGCCATGCCTGCACTCGATGAGCAGTACAAGACGGCTGACAATCTGATTGACGGTTGCCAGAGTCGCGTGTGGCTGCAAGCCGACTGTATCGACGGCAAGATGCACTTGCAGGCCGACAGTGACGCCATCATCGTCAAGGGCATCATCTCGATGCTGGTGCGTGTGCTTGACGGCGCGACGCCCCAGGATGTACTGGATGCTGACCTGTACTTCATCGAGAGCATCGGCTTGCGCGAGCACCTCTCCCCCACCCGCAGCAACGGCCTGTTGGCGATGATCAAGCAAATCCGTGCCTATGCCATCGCCTATCAGGCACGTGAGCACTCGGGATGTTGAAACGACAACAACACATTATTAATATTAACCAATTAACCAAACAAACAAAGTTATGTTTAAAAACCATCCCAAGGGTCTAATCCCTGCCGCATTGAGCAACATGGGCGAGCGCTTCGGTTACTACATCATGGCCGCAGTGCTGTCGCTGTTCTTGTGCTCGAAATTCGGTCTGGCCGATGACAAAGCGGCCTTGATCTACTCGATTTTCCTGGCAGCCATCTACATTCTGAGCCTGGTGGGCGGTATCATTGCCGACCGCACTCAGAACTACAAGGGCACCATCATGACGGGTATCATCATTATGGCACTCGGCTATGCCGCTCTGGCAATTCCCATCACCGCCACTTCGGGCACGATGACAATGCTGCTCGTGCTCACCTGCGTGGCACTGGTGATGATCGCCTTCGGTAACGGTCTGTTCAAGGGTAACCTGCAGGCCATCGTGGGCCAGATGTATGATGACATGGAGGCCGATGCCGTCGCCGCCGGTAAATCCGAAGAGGAGCTCAAGGCCATGAAGGGCCGCCGCGACGCCGGTTTCCAGATTTTCTATGTCTTCATCAACATCGGTGGCTTGCTAGCTCCGTTTATCGCACCCTTCTTGCGTAAGTGGTGGCTGGGCCGTCACGGCTTCACCTATGTTGCCGAGCTGCCTGCCCTGTGTCACAAGTACATCGACGGCACCATTCCTGCCGACCAGATGACCAACTTGCAAACCTACCTCACACAGGCAGGCGTAACCGGTGGCGCTTCTCCCGAAGCATGCCAGAGCTATCTTGAGGTGTTCAACCAGGGTGTGCATTTCGCTTTCATCGCATCAGTGATCGCTATGCTCATCTCGTTGTCTATCTTCATTGCAAAGCGCGGTCTCTTCCCCACCCCTGGCAAGAAGACTGCCATGGCATCGGTAGAACTCACCCCCGAGGAGAAGAAAAGCATGTCCAAGGAGTTGCGTCAGCGTCTGGGTGCGCTGTTGGCAGTGCTGGGTGTCGTTATCTTCTTCTGGTTCTCCTTCCACCAGAATGGTGTAACGTTGTCCTTCTTTGCCCGTGACTTTGTCAAGAGTGACCAGTTACCCGCCGAATTGTGGCAGGCCGTGAATCCGTTCTTTGTTATCGTGCTCACGCCCATTATCATGTTGATCTTTGGAGCTCTGAGCAAGCGCGGTAAGGAGATTTCCACTCCCCGCAAGATTGCTTACGGTATGTGCATCGCAGGTTTGGCCTACCTCTTCCTGGCCTTGTATTCATTCACTGCTGGCTATCCCTCGGGTGACGAATTCAAGGTAGTTGACGCTTCAACCAAGATGGGCATGAAGGCCGGATGGTGGGTAATGATTGTTACCTACTTCCTGCTGACTGTCGCCGAGTTGTTCATCTCGCCGCTTGGTCTGTCGTTTGTATCCAAGGTGGCTCCCAAGACCATGCTCGGTCTGTGCCAGGGTCTGTGGCTCGGCACGACTGCTGTGGGTAACATTCTGTTGCCCATCGGCACCATCATGTACAACAAGATGCCGCTGTGGCAGTGCTGGGGTGTCTTCATCATTGTCTGCATGATCTCTATGGGCGTGATGCTTGCTATGGTGAAGTGGCTGGAGCGTGTAACCAGTGACAAGTAATCCTCAATCGCATTACACATTATTTAAAATAATAACTGATTCAATTTCCAGAAAATCTGGAGGTCCTGGATTGACTGGACTCTCTGGGTTTTCTGGAAATTTTTAAAACAACAATACTATGTTTGAAGGACAACCAAAAGGACTTTTTGCGTTGGCACTTGCCAACACGGGTGAGCGCTTCGGCTACTACACGATGATTGCCGTGTTCGCGCTCTTCCTTCGCGCCAACTATGGCCTGTCACCCGCTGTTGCGGGAACCATCTACAGTTCATTCCTGATGGTGGTGTATTTCCTGCCGCTCATCGGCGGTTGGATGGCCGATAAGTTCGGCTTCGGCAAGATGGTGACCATTGGTATCATCATCATGTTCCTGGGCTATCTGCTCCTGGCCGTTCCACTGGGCGGCAACACCTTTGCATTGATTGTGATGATCGGAGCACTATTGCTCATTGGCCTGGGCACCGGCTTGTTTAAGGGTAACTTGCAGGTGATGGTGGGCAATCTGTATGACGACACGCGTTATGCCGCCAAGCGTGACGCCGGTTTCTCGATTTTCTACATGGCCATCAACATCGGCGCCTTGTTTGCACCGACAGCAGCAGTGAAGATCAAGGAGTATGCCGAGACCGCATGGAGCTTCTCGTCGAATGACGCCTACCATTTCTCGTTTGCCGTGGCTTGCGTTTCGCTGATTCTGTCGATTGCTATCTATTACGCCTTCCGCAGCACATTCAAGCACGCTGAGGGTGGCAAGAAAGTCGCCGTCAAGGCCGAAGAGGACACCGTCAGGGAACCCGAGTTGAGCAAAGAAGACACCAAGGCCCGCATCATCGCCCTGTGCCTTGTGTTTGCCGTTGTCGTGTTCTTCTGGATGGCCTTCCATCAGAACGGACTGTCGCTCACATTCTTTGCCGACGAGTTCACCGCCAATACATCGAGCGGACTGGAGAGCATGGCCTTTGATGTGTGGAACCTGGTATTGATCATCTTCATCGTCTATGCCGGTTTCTCGCTGTTCCAGAGTAAGACCGCCAAGGCCAAAGGCATCTCGGGTGCCATCATCCTGGCTGCACTGGGCATCCTGTACTACAAGTACACCCGCACCACCGGTAGCATCGACATCGCTGCACCCATTTTCCAACAGTTCAACCCGTTCTATGTTGTTGCGTTGACACCCGTGTCGATGGCCATCTTCAGTTGGCTGGCCAGCAAAGGCAAGGAGCCATCGGCTCCCAGGAAGATCGCCTACGGCATGGTGGTGGCCGCCATAGCCTATGCCATCATGGCGTTTGCATCGGTCGGTCTGCCCATGCCCGAACAGACGCTTGACGCCAGTGGTAACCTCGTGGGCAAGCATGTCGCCGATGTGACGCCCAATCTGTTGATCAGCGTCTATCTGGTGCTGACCTTCGGTGAGCTGTTGCTCTCGCCGATGGGCATCTCGTTTGTCAGCAAGGTGGCTCCTCCCAA
>DAIREJ010000102.1:0-8246 GCA_036795635.1 Sodaliphilus sp. | reverse complement strand
GAGGCTATTGCAATGACACAAGTTCTTCCGCTTGGATGAACTGCCTGAATTCAATAGAAGTGTGCTGGAGGTGATGCGTCAACCGCTAGAAGACAGGATAATAAGTATTAGCAGGGCGAAGTATTCGACCGAATACCCCGCTTCATTTATGCTAGTGGCCAGCATGAATCCGTGCCCGTGCGGATACTATGGCCATCCCAAAAAGAAATGCGTCTGCAACGAGTACCAGCGCACCCACTACATGAGCAAGATTTCGGGTCCGCTGCTCGACCGCATCGACCTGCAGATTGAGGTCCAGCCCGTTGATTTTGACCAACTGTTGTGCAAGCCGAGCGCAATCCCAAACTCGTTTGAGGATTGCCAAGGCGCAGCCTACAGAAGCCGTAGGCAAATGTCATCTAAGGCTCCAGGCGAACCCAGCGCCGCCATCCGCCAGCGTGTCATCGCCGCGAGGATGCTGCAGGAGCGCCGCTTCAAGGACGAACCCGGCATCCACTGCAACGCCCAGATGACCCCGTCCCTGCTGCACAAATACGCCGAGCCCAACGCCGCCGGCCTTGAGAAACACAGAAGCTGTTTTGAAATTTGATATGTAGGATTGATTAGCCGTGCTTTGTGCGTCTTTTTGGCCTTTTTTAATTGATTTTGCTCGTCACGATGCCCGCATCGCTCCTCAAAAATCAAATAAAACTGCCTCAAAAAACCATCACAAATCCTCGGCAAAAATTTCAAAACAGCATCTTTAGGACGCCATGGAACGCATGAACATGAGCGCCCGCGCCTATGACCGCATCCTCAAAGTCGCCCGCACCATCGCCGACCTCGAAGGGATTTCAAACAACTGAAAAGTTTGCGATTGCAGTGGGTGCGCTATTGATGGATGTCTAGACGGGGGATGATGGAATGATTTTTGCAGTGAATTAAGTAAGAGAGTGAGATAATGAAGGGTCGCAGGATGGGATTTAATTGAAGAGGTTCTGACCTTCCGGGCGACACCGAATAAGGACTTAAGGGACCTGGCAATAGGATTATGAAACGGGACGAAACATATATTCCTTACAAGGAAAGATCACCTAAGGAGTTGTGCCGTGACATCAACCTCAAGGCCGAGGAGTTGTTTCTCAAGAAAGATAAGTATGGCCTGCTCTCTTTCACTCTGTTTTTCTTAGCTCTAGTGGCTCTGCACTTGCACTACAAGACGTATGTGAGTGTATGGTTAGGAGCCATCGTGATGGGTGCTATCTTAGCCGTGGGTTATGTGGTATTCAAACCCTATTATTCCAGGAATGATAACATACGCTCGCTCATTTATGCTGTGTTTCTTCTGGTGTTTTTGGCTCTGAGCTGGCAGGAGAAGACGTATGTGAATTGGTGGTTAGGGGCCATCGTGGTGGGCGCTATCGTGGTTGTGACCGCTGTTTTCTTCATTATCAATAAGAGATTGGTTAACGACATGAATCTTGCCGCAAACCCCAAGCAGTTTCTTCCTATGGCCAAAAGGCTGAAAAAATGTCTGCAGTTAAGAAATTTTCTTTGCCTTTCTCTTTTAATTTGGTTTCCTGTCCTAATCCTCGATAGAGTTCAGGATGAACGGTGGTTTGTATATTTGTTCATCTTTGTGATCATAGTACTTTTCAGTGACCGGGATTTGTGGATTGATACCGCTTTTTGTGAGGATGTGAATGAACTGGAATACAGACTTGAAGAATGACTCCAAGGGCGCGACAGGAATTAATCGTCTGATATCCCAACAGTGAAAAATCACTTGGAAAAATACAGATTCACATACTGATAGTAGGTTTGTGTTCTTTCTTTTAATCTTTCGTCAATTGACAGTTTTCGTGCCCCTGTGACCAAATCACAACCATTATTAGCAACATCATACTGTATGCATTTATTTATAGGAGCTAGCACCGTCAATACAGAATCCTCTAAATAGCCCAAATCTTGATATGTTGCCATCCATGCTCGTGGCTTAAAGTCAGAGGAAAGTACATTGTCTCCAATAAAGGGTGCTTTTCCATTATAGTGCAATAATGCTAACAATGTTGGGATAAGGTCAATTTGAGAACATAGTTTTTCAATGCGTTGCGGTTCAAGAAATTTGGGCGCATACACAATACATGGAATGTGATATCGGTTGACCGGAATTGATGTTTTACCTGCACTGGAAGCTTGATGGTCGGCCGTGATGATGAAGATGGTGCGATTAAACCATGGCTTGAGTGATGCCTCATGCAAAAAGCGTCCGATAGCATAGTCTGTATATTTTACGGCCCCCTTTCGTGACTGGGGATTTCCATCAATCTCAATCTTTCCTTCGGGGTAAGTGTAAGGCCGATGGTTGCTCACTGTCATTATTTGGGCGAAAAACGGCACATTCTTCTGGGCATCACCATCTAGTATTCGCAATGCCAAATGATATAAATCTTCGTCACAAACGCCCCAGATATTAGCAAAAGTGATTTCATCTTTGCTCAATAACTTGCGATCGCTCACCTCATAACCATTGTGGCTAAAATAATCGCCCATATTGTCAAAATAGCTGTCTCCTCCATAGATGAAACGAGTTGTGTAGCCTAATTTCCTAAACAATGCTCCTACACTCAATTCACCCATATCATTTTGAGGACGTTTGACAATGCTCTCACCTGCACTTGGCGGTATACACAATGATAATGCTTCAAGCCCTCTCACCGTTCGATTACCCACAGCATACATATTATCGAATGTGATGCTACTGCGCATCAAGGTATCCAAATTAGGGGTCAAATCATCTTCACATCCATATTCGGTCAGGAACGAAGAGCTAAGACTCTCAACGGTAACAAGTATCACATTGTACTTCACCATGGGCAGGCTGTCGTTATAGCTTTTCATTCCATCGGCATCAAAGCCACACAACTCAGAAATATTATTCTTGCAAACGTCAGGCGGTATCATAGCATAGAATTTATCATATTCCAACGAACTACTTTGGAAGGCTTTGAAAAAATCCCAAACACCGTTTTGCCCCACTTGATTGGCACACAGGTTATCTCCTTCGGTTTTGTCGGCCACATTAATGAGATAGAATAATGCCAGAGCAAGCAAGGCACCAAAGGCTACCAGATGAATTGCCAATGTGCGCATTGTGTAAATCTCTTTCAATTTGAGTCTCCGCTTGCGAATAATACAGAAAATCAGGAGTACTGTCAATAATGCCAGCAGAACCACAATGGGTACGATAGAATAGGACTCAAGAATGTTGCCTATCACCTCGTTGGTATAAATAAGATAGTCAACTGCTATGAAATTATACCTCACGCCGAATTCTTCCCAAAAAAAATACTCGCCTACAGCGTTAAAGAGCAACAGGAATACATATACTGCCCACAACACATACAACGAAACCTTGCGCCACGGTAATCGGAGTGATTTGAAAAAATAACGAGTCGAGAAACTGAACAATTTCCATATGCAAAAGGCAGATGCAATCATGGGCGCGCCGCCACCATAATCGTGAAAAACAGAATGTGTGAATGTTGTATAGAAAACACCGCCACACAGCAATACTAACAATGTCAGTGCCACCGGTTTTTTATACTTCCATTCATTTAATCCAAGATAAATCAACAGAAGTGGGATACTCATCAACACGGCCACCGATATGTCGGCGAATATGCCCACAAATAGCGACTTGGCACCTTCGCCCACTGTGAGTGAAGTGCCTTCGGGATGAAATATCATCAGCACCAACCTTAACAAGGCACCACACACCACACTTAATGCTACAAAATGGGTGAATATTAGCAGAATTGGATTATATCCAGACTTGTTATCTTTTATTGCACGAATCATTTTGATACGAATATTTTAGATATGAATAAAGGCATTTATTGTGAATTGCCGATTTGCAACGTGGTAGGCAGGAAGTAGCTGGAGTCCTGAATTCCGATAAAGCAGTTTGCGTTCAACAGGGAGTAACCAATAGCCAATGCGTGCCGATAATATCCCTACACCTGCACCAGCAAGTACATCATTTAGCCAATGACGGTCATTATAGAGGCGAAGAAAAGCCACACTTGAAGCTAGCGTATAAGCCGCTTGTCCCCACTTTGCGCCATACTCAGCACGTACAATCTCTGCACCCATAAAAGCGGTGGCTGTATGTCCAGACGGGAATGAATTATTCCTGTCACTATCGGGGCGTTTTTCCCCTGCTGACACCTTCAATACATTTACTAACACGCCCATAGTTGCATAAGCTGTTGCACCCACCGCAAAACGTTCGCGAAATGGATGTTGTGATTTGACTCCAATTTCGCCAATAAAAACTCCAGATAAGATATTTAAGTATTGTACATAATCATCTATTTTGCATCGATGTTCACCCCTCAAGTTGTACAATTCATCTCGAAATTGTTTTTTTACTGAACAAAACCAGCCATTTGAAATTCCCCAAGATCCTACTGCAATTAATGAAGTTGGAACAATAAGTTGTTTAAAGCTGAATGCGGTTCCATCTATTATGTCGACCGAATCAATCTCGGTTTTCCCATAATATTCCACCGAATCATTCTCTGCTCCTTGAACACTTTCTTCGAGTGGAATTATTAATAGGAGCGCACATAACAATCTTATGAGCCACTGATAATCAGTTAGATGTGAAAATACTTGAGAAAACTTCATAAAGTTAAATTTAATAGGGTTATATTTAGCTCCACTAGAGAGACTCTATATGCTGATTTTTAGCAATTTATGCTGATAAAACAAAAGATTCATGATCATCGAATTCACAACTTGTACGCAAATTTCGTCAAAATTCTTGATGTCTGCAAGGAATTTTCAGCAAATCTTGTGAATGAACTGTGTAACATCCCGCGCCCTGGAGTGGTTCCCAAGTTCAGTGACTTGGAAGTAATCGCCCTGAATTTTTGCAAGAACTTGTGCAAGTAGATGGCCATGATGCTCACATCGATAGCCAGCCAAGTGTGTCAAAATGTGCTGGAAGTGATGCTCCCTCCGCTGGAAGATAGTATTATCTCGATTTCGGGGGTGATATATTGGGCCGAATAACTGTGTGTTGATGCTAGTGTTGATGAAATGGCAGCCCTAGAGAAGACGCGCTTTACCGGGGCTGTGTGTCGGGATTGCTGGTTCGTTTACTTATACAGGAAGCGTTTGATGGTGCGCTTCGGGGTTTTCTCGAAGGGTTCTGCCATCATTTCTACTTTTACAATCTTGCTGTAGTTGGGCAGGGACTTGTTGGCTTCGTCGCGGATTTGGCCCGGGATGGCGGCCTTTGTCTCGTCGTCCATATCTTCGGGGAGTTCAGTATAGACAAGCGCGGTGATTTTGCCGTCGCGGTCCACCACAAGACATTCTTCCACATTCTGGCAGTTGGCCAGGACAGCCTCTACCTCTTCGGGGTAGATATTCTGTCCTGATGAGTTGAGAATCATCGATTTGATGCGGCCGCGGATGAAGATGTTGCCCTTCTCGTCGATGATGCCCAGGTCACCGGTGCGGAACCATCCGTCGTCGGTGAATGCCGCTTCGGTGGCTTCGGGATTCTTGTAATATCCAGTTGTGAGGTTGGCTCCCTTGGCTTGGATTTCGCCTGGGATGTGTTGCGGATCTTCGGAGTCGATGCGAAGGTCATGCACGGGTTTTCCGCAAGAGCCTGGCGCAAATCTCGTCCACCACTCATATCCCAACAGCGGGCAGGCTTCGGTCATGCCGTAGCCCACGGTGTAAGGCAGGTGAATCTTTTTGAAGCATTGCTCGGCCTCGGGATTCAGCGCTGCACCGCCCATGATGAAGCAGCGTACAGACCCACCGAACGCCTCGATGACTTTGTTGCGGGCCTTACGATATATCAGTTGGTTCAAGCCGGGGATGGCGAGCAACGATTTCGCTTTCTCCAAGGCGGGCTTGATGGCGTTGGCATAGATTTTCTCCATGACCAGGGGCACCGTGACCACCATATAGGGCTTGATGTCCTGCATGGCCTTGAGTAGCGTCGTGGGCGACGGGGTTTTGCCCAAGAAATACACGGTGACACCATCCACGTTGGGATGGATAAACTCAATGGCCAAGCCGTACATGTGGGCCAATGGCAGCATTGAAACAATGGTTTCGCCGGGATGGTTCGGGAATTGAGTGTTGGCGAAATCATCGGTATCGGACATGGCCTCATAGGTGAGCATCACGCCCTTGGGATTGCCCGTAGTGCCTGATGTGTAATTGATGATGGCCAAATCCTTCATATTGTCGGTTGGATAAGACACTTGCTCGGGATAGATTCCGTCAGGATGCTGTTGTGAGAAGGCTTTCTTGCGGTTTTCCCAAGCATCGGCCGTCACTTTATCCTGGTGCCAAAGCAGACTGCCGTCCTTGACATTAATGGCAGCCTTGAGGTTAGGCATATCATCGGGATTCATCTTTTCCCAGATGTCATCGTCAACAAAAAGCACGACACTGTCCGAGTGGTTGGTGAGGAGAGAAACGGTGTCAGGATGAAAGTCGGACAACAGTGGAACGGCCACGCAGCCATTGACATTGATTCCCCAGAACGTCATCGCCCATCGTGCGGAATTGCGTGCGCAGAGAGCAATTTTATCGCCCTTGTTGATTCCGGCAGCGTCGAAGAAGAGACGGAACCGTTCTATGTTGTTGGCCAACTGTGCGTAGGTAAAGGAGTCGCCATTGTAGTCACACAGGGCTTTCTGTGTCCAATGATTGCGGACAGTTTCCTCCAAATTTGACAAATAGTGTCTCATATAATTCTCGTGTTTGGTTAAATATTCACAAAAGTACAACAAATCATTGAATTGTTGTACTTTTCCACCGAAAACTTTAATTTATTCACACAACTTGAGGTGTGTTATAGCATGAGCAGCGGGATGAGAGTTGCGGTTCAAAGGCTCTGGCGATGACTTAGCTCGATTGGAAGGATTTCCTGTTTCATTCAATCACAAAGCTGCGGGGATAGTAGTCGCTGTAGAAGCGGCCGTCGGTGGCGGTGAACTTGAGCACGCAATAGTTGGGGTCGGTCACGCCTCCAGGATAGTATTCCGTGTCACCGTCGCGCCAGATCATCTCTTTGCTGGCTGCATCGGTCAACACCTCCATCGTGCCACGCAGCATCATGCCCTTGAACCCGTCGGCATCGCAGAAGTAGATGGATGCCTTGGGGTTGGCCTTATAGTGCGCTACACGCAGGGAGAACGTGTTGGTGGTGAAGTAGAACACCTTGATGCCCTCGCGCACGCGAGGCGAGAGCATGGCCTTGGTGCAGGGGAAACCTTTCTCGTCCACCGATGAGATAAAGGTGACGGGCAGTGTGTCGGCCATCTTGGCAATCAGGTCTTTAACACCCATCAAGGCGGGGTTCTCGGGAGTCGTTTCGCTAATGGTCATCTCCTTGCGCCAACGCTTAAGGTGAGGGAAATACATCTTCATCTGACCGATGTATTCCTCCCTGGTGATGGGTTGCGGCAGCCCCTTGTTGACTTCGTCGACAAACTGGGCGCAATGCTCAATCATCTCGTCCATCGTGCAATCCTGCAAGAACTTGCCGTCCTTGTAGCAATAGATGCAGTAGTCCTCGTTCTTCGTGCCGTCGGCATTGGTGCCGAGGATTTCCCCGGTGAGCGGCATGCCGCAGCTTTGACAAAATTTCTGTTCCATATTTTCTGATATTTTTTGTTAATTGCAGTAAAATTACAGACATTTGTTGAATCCTCCAAACAACTGGAGCATTTGCTATATAGTTTTTATCGTTTTCTGCAGTGCCCCTAGGAAGCGGGCTGCGTGGCCACCGTCCATCTGCGCGTGATGGAACTGGAAGGAGACGGGAAGGGTGACCTTCAGCCACTTCTTGCGGTAACGGCCCCACATCACCATCGGATTGCAGAACTGGTCGTTGTACTGGTTGACGATGCAGTCGAGTTCGGTGCCCGTCACCGCCGATGTGCCGACGATGACGGCCTCGTCGTCCAGCATGTCGTTGCAGGTCTGGCTGATGGTCGTGGTCAGATGCAGGTAATCGGCGTTGAACTTCTCCAGGTCGTCGGTCACGGCAACGTCGCAAAAGCTGAGTCCGCCTTTGATGTTGTCCACGATGACGTTGATGGCCATGCGGTCGTATCGGTACAGTTTCCCACCTTGGAGCAGCATGTAGAACTCCTCAATCCGTGACGCGGCCTGGCCGATGCACCAACAAAGGAGCATGTTGAATTTTAAGCTCCTTTGCCGGCTCA
>DAIREJ010000101.1:0-8262 GCA_036795635.1 Sodaliphilus sp. | reverse complement strand
CCCGCGAGATGTACTCCTACGTTGACGCCATGACCATGTCGGCCAAGAAGGACGGTGTTGTGAACATGGGCGGTTTCATCGCTACCAACAACCAGGATTGGTATGAGGGTGCCAAGCTGTTCTGCATCCCCTTCGAGGGCTTTATCACCTACGGTGGTATGAACGGCCGTGACCTGAACGCTCTGGCAGTCGGTCTGGACGAGAACACCGAGTTTGAGATGCTCGAGACCCGCATCCACCAGGTTCAGTATTTGGCTAAGAAGCTTGACGAGTATGGCATTCCTTATCAGCGTCCCGTGGGCGGTCACGCCCTGTTCATCGACGCCGACAAGGTGCTGTGCAACGTACCCAAGGAAGAGTTCCCCGCTCAGACCCTGACCTGCGAGCTCTATCTCGAGGCTGGCATCCGTGGTTGCGAGATCGGCTACATCCTGGCCGACCGTGATCCCGTGACCCGCGAGAACCGCTTCGGCGGCTTGGACCTGTTGCGTCTGTGCATCGCTCGTCGTGTCTACACCGACAACCACATGAACGTGATTGCCGCTGCTTTGAAGAACGTCTATGACCGTCGTGACGAGATCACGCGCGGTGTCGCCATCGAGTGGGAGGCCCCGCTGATGCGCCACTTCACCGTGAAGCTCAAACGACTGGGATAAGAGAAAACTCAATACCATTAGCAAACCTTAATGACGATAACGGCGGGGCACTCCCCGCCGTTGTTTTTGCCATGACCCCGTCACTCATGGATTATTTTGTGGCAATGGTTGATTTTGATAAAAAAGAAATGGTCTTTCCCTAGATATGTGCTGAATTATTTATAATTTTGTCAGCAGATTAATTATTGACAATAAACTTCTTTCCCTATGGATTATGGCTTAGTCAATTTTCTGGCCTTGCTAGGTTCGGTTTGCCTCTTCCTCTATGGTATGAAAATCATGAGTGAAGGTTTGCAGAAAACCGCTGGTAAGCGCTTGCGTTCTATCCTTGCATGGATGACCAAGAACCGTTTCCTGGCTGTTGTTACCGGTATCGTCATCACGGCTTTGATTCAGAGCTCCTCGGCTTCGGTGTCGATGGTGGTCAGCTTTGTCAACGCCGGCTTGATGCCGCTCGAGCAGTCGCTGGCAGTGAGCTTTGGTGCCGCATTAGGTACCACCTTCACCGAGTGGATCATTGCCATCTTCGGCTTCAAGGTCAAGATGTCGGCATTCCTGCTGCCGTTGTTGGCATTTGCCGTGCCCATGCTCTTCATCAAGCGCAACAACTACAAGAACATCGGTGAGTTGCTCATCGGTTTCGCCTTCTTGTTCATGGGCTTGGACGCCATCAGCGCCAATGTGCCCGACTTGTCCAAGTCGCCCGAGGTGTTCGCTTCGTTGCAGCAGTACACGTCGATGGGCTTCATCTCCATCCTGTTCTTCACCCTGGTGGGCTGGGTAGTGACCATGGTCATCCAGTCGAGTGCTGCCACCTTTGCTATCGTGCTGATTATGGCTGCCAAGGGATGGATCTCGTTCGACATCGCCTGCGCCATGGTGCTGGGTGCGAGCATCGGCACCTCGATCACGCCGCTGCTGGCATCGCTGGGCGGTAATGCCGAGGCCAAGAAGGCCGCATTGGGTCATGCCCTGTTCAACCTGTTCGGCGCCGTGTGGGTGCTGATCATTTTCCAGCCGTTTGTGTCGATGGTGACTTGGGTGGTGAGAGACGTCTTCAGCCTGGGCGACCCGTTGGCATTATATAATAGTGTAAAAGGTGGCGCCAGCGTTGATTCTGGCGCACTGGCCCAGGAACAAGTGGCGATGTCCATCGGCATGACGATGTTCCACACCATCTTCAAGATATGCAACCTGTTGATTATGATATGGTTCACCAAGTTGTATGTCAAACTGCTCAACGCACTCGTCAAGAGCAAGAAGAAGGAGGACGAGGAGTTCCAGTTGAAGTATATCCAGGGCGGTCTCATGAGTGCCAGCGAGTTGAACATCCTGCAGGCGCAGCGCGAGATTCTCGTGTTTGCCAACCGCGTCGAGCGCATGCTGGGCATGGTCAAGGAATTGGTGCACACCAAGACTGGCACGCCCGAGTTCAACAAGGTGTTGTCGCGTATCGAGAAATATGAGGACATCACCGACCGCATGGAATTTGAAATCGGCAGTTACCTCAACAAGGTGCTTGACGGACGCCTGAGTAGTCAGGCCAAATCTCGTGTCGCCAGCCTGCTGAGCATTATCAGCGAATTGGAGAGCATCGGCGACAGTTGCAACAACATCGCCAAGGCGCTTGTGCGCAAGGAGGAGGCCGACGCCCACTTCAACGAGTACAACTACAAGAACATCGACGAGATGCTCAAGCTTGTGAGCGAGGCGATGACCAACATGCTTGCCGTGCTCAGCGATATCGACAATGTCACCCCCGAGGACCTCATGCGCAACTATAACAAGGAGCGCGAAATCAACAACTTCCGCAACGCTTGCCGCACCGAGAATATCGAGAATGTCAACCAGAAGAAGTACCCCTACAAGGCCGGTATCTTCTACATGGACATCGTGTGCGAGGCCGAGAAGTTGGGCGACTTCATCGTCAATGTCATCGACAGCATGGAGGATATCATGCGCAGCAGCTCGTCGGTCACCAGCGGCCTGTCGGTGGGCGAACTCAATCCCGAAAAGACCGCCAAGCCCGTCATCTGATTCCCGGATAATTTAAACTACGAATTACGCGAATTTTCACGAAGTTATATTCGTTGAATTCGCGTAATTCGTAGTTTTTCTTTGTGCAGTTACTGTTCAACCTTGAAGTCGCTCAACTTGGGGCCGCTCTCCTCCATGGTAACGGTGGCGCTGATGGTGGGCATGTCGTCATAGTGCAGCACTTTGCCCGTGACGAAGTTCAAGCCAGGAGTGATGTGGACAGTCAACGGGCCCTCGATGCCGTAGCTGATTTGCTCGCCGATGTAGATAGCGTCGTCCATAAAGCCGCCCATATCCTTGACCGTGTTGGTCACCGTGGTTAGGGGCTTGCCCTCGGCATAGAAGGTGATATCCTCGCCGTCGATGCTGTAGGTCAGCACCTTGCACAGCGCCTGCTGCATCTCGTAGGGGTCAATCGAGTTGACGATGTTGGCATAGCCATTCTCATCAAAACGCAACAGGTAGGGGCGCTCAACATTCACGCCGGTGCCCTCCATATCGCTTCCCAAGATCCACAAGTCGCCCGTGGAGGCGTCATAGCGTGCCCGCGGCATACGGCCGTGGCGCAGTTGGGGCAGGGCTGTCTTCACGTCACCCTTGGCAACGACCATGCCATAGCCCTCGCACGAAACCGTGTCGCCGCAGTTGAGCAGGCTCCACACGCTCACACCGGTCGTCTTGTCCTCCATCAGCGTCTCGTAGCACTCATCGATGTTGACTTTTTTCATCAAGTCCACAACAGCTTGAGGCGCTTCGCTTGGAGCAACAGCCTCTTCCATCGTTCCGTTCACCGGGCGCTGGGCTTTATCGCCTTTGCATCCCGTCATTGTGCCGCACAGCATCACCACTGCGGCAACCATCAACCATTGTTTCATCTCTTTCATCATTGTATTTATTGATTTCAGTAATTATTTATCCGCTGCAAAATTAAGTATTTTGATCCATTTCAAAGGTTTCTGGAGTATATTTGAACTTTAATTCCAAGAAGATGTTATCGACTAATGCCTCCTGCCGCTTGATGACCGGCGGTAGCGGTTGCGCAGGAAGACGATGGTGTACAGGGTGCCGAACAGGACGGCGATGATCGAGGCTTCGGGACCGAAGGTGCCACCCGTGATGATGTCGGGACCGTTGACTGTGGTGACGAGAATGGTGTCGCCCGCATTAGTGCCCGAGACGGCGAGCCCGAAGACATTGCCCTGCACATAGTTCCATGCCCAATGGATGCCGATGGGAACCCACAGCGTACCCGACCACTTGTAGGCTGCAGCCAGCAACAGGCCCGCCTCGATGGCGATGGCGAGCGATGACCACCAGGTGGCATTGTCATTGCTGATGTGGGTCCAGCCGAAAAAGACGGCAGACACCAGCAGAGCCACCCAAGTGTTCCAGCGCTCGTCAATCCAGCGGAAGATGACGCCGCGGCAAATCATCTCCTCACCTACCGCCACGGCAAGAAACATCATGAGCACACTGAATTGCTGCTGACCCGAGAAGCCTTTCCAATCTACTGTGGCACAGCCCGATGCAACAATGGTGCTCACCACAAGAATCATGAAGACTAAGCCCACGAGCAGACCCAGCAGGGTGTGGGGGATGAGGCGGCGCAGCGACAGGTCGGTGGGCCAATGCTTCTCAATCAGTCTCACAAACAGGGCATATAGTCCGAGCGTTGCCATTACAGCCACGATGGTCCAGCCAGGGTGGCCAAAACGGTCACCTACCTCAAATCCGGTCATCGCCAACGCGTAGCCCATGGTGGACAGGATGAATGCTGCGATAAACAGCAGACCCCATTTCCACAGGGGGCGTTTTTTATTATGCTCTTGTGGTTCCATCACTTTTTTCTTGAACGTCGCAACAAAGGTAATGATTATTTCGTATTTTTGCACCAATGGAAATGCAAGAGTTGAAATTCGGACATAGACGCGTGTGTCTGTACCATTTGATCAATGGTCCGGCACCGTTGGTCTATTCAATTGATTATCATGAGAATGGGCAGTTGCTGCTGGATGCCTGCAAACAGGTGGACTGCAGCGGTTTCAACCTGGTGACCATCAGCGGCTTGCATTGGAATCAGGAATTGTCGCCATGGCCTGTCGAGACGGTGGTTTCCAAGGATGACAACTTCGCTGGTGGGGCCGACCAATGGCTACCCATGCTCACTGGTGAGGTCATGCCCCAGGTCGAACAACTGGTTGATGCGCCGCCCTCGTGGCGCATGCTGGCAGGCTACTCGCTGGCGGGCCTCTTTGCTGTGTGGACCGCCTTCCACAGCGACCTGTTCACACGCATCCTGTCGGCCTCGGGCTCAATGTGGTACCCCGGTTGGCTGGAGTATGTCCGTGAGCATGAGCTTGCGGTGCCGTTGCATGGGATTTACCTCTCGGTGGGCGAACAGGAGAGCACCTCGCGTAACGCGGTACTGCACACCGTGGGCGAACGCACCCGGGCAGTGGCCGACCTGATGGCCGAGCGCGGCATTCCATCGAAGTTTGAACTCAACCCCGGCAACCACTTCAAAAATCCACCCCTGCGCGTCGCCAAGGGCATCAAGTGGCTACTTGAAAATTCATGATACTACGAATTTCCCTATTTTTGAGGATTTTACTTTTTTGTAGAGATGCTATGTCGCTGAAAAGTTGTACCTTTGCACCTTCAAAATTTGTACTAGCCGAATGTCATGAAACTTGTTTTAATGGCTGAGGCGACGCCAAATTTATTCAAAAAAAAAGCCAAGATTCTCGATGCGCAAGCAAGACAATTATACTTTCCTGACCACGGCACCCATTCGTCGCGTGATTCCTGCGATGGCGGTGCCTACTATCATCAGTATGCTTGTCACGAGTATCTACAACTTGGTGGATACCTATTTTGTGGGACTCATCAACACCCAGGCGACGGCGGCGGTAGGCGTGGTCTTCCCTGTGATGGCGATTATCCAATCCATCGGCTTTCTCTTCGGTCAAGGGTCTGGCACCTATATGTCACGCCACCTAGGCGCACGCCGCCTCGACGAGGCGCGTCAGATGGCGGCAACCTCCTTTGTCGGCAGCATCATTTGTGGCTTGGTAGTGATGGCATTGGGACTTATCTTCCTTAGGCCGTTATCCATCGCATTAGGCTCCACTCCCACCATCTTGCCATACACAATGAAGTTCATGGGCGTAATCTTGCTTGGAGCACCCATCATGTCGGCGTCAATGGTCATCAACAATCAGATGCGTTTCCAGGGGAATGCCACTCAGGCGATGTATGGTATGATTTCGGGCGCTGTGCTCAATGTGGTACTTGTTCCGCTGTTCATGTTCACCTTCGGACTGGGTATCTTGGGTACTGCCATCGGCACGGTGCTGAGCCAGTTGTTCGGTTTCATTGTGCTGTGGGTGATGTCGCGCCGTGGTGAGAACATCCCCATTGACCTCAAGCAGGCTTCCCGCAAGTGGCATTTCCAGAAAGAGATTCTCAAAGGCGGCACACCGTCGCTCACTCGCCAGGCATTGGCAAGCATCGCCACGCTGATGCTTAATGTGGCGGCTGGCGTCTATGGTGACGCGGCCATCGCGGGCATGTCTATAGTCTCACGGTTGGCGTTCATCATCTTTGCCATCATCATCGGGGTGGGGCAGGGATATCAGCCTTTCTGCGGTTTCAACTATGGTGCTGGCCTTTACAAGCGTCTGCGTCGTGGTTTCTGCTTCACTATCCTGCTCGACATGGCTGTGCTGGTGGTGATGTGTGGTCCGGCCTTTATGTTCGCCGAGGAACTGGTGCATGTCTTGCGTGACGACCCCGAGGTCGTTGCTGTGGGAGCCGTAGCCCTGCGCTGGCAGTTGGTCGCACTGCCCATGGCGGCGGTGGTCACCGTGTGCAACATGACTTTGCAAACCACTGGCCAGAGTCTCTCGGCCAACATCCTTGCCGCTGCCCGCAACGGCATCTTCTTCATCCCCTTGATCTTGATTTTGCCTCGCCTGATCGGCCTCTTCGGCGTGGAAATCTGCCAGGCCGTGTGCGACGTCCTCGCCTTCCTTCTTGCCATCCCCCTTACCGCTCACTTCTTCCGCACCCTGAGAAAAGGAAAACAATAAATACCAGCCAATCACACTTGATAATTTAATCGACAATGCCGATGCCGTTGTCGATTGGGCTTCATCTGCAGTTTACTTTTTAGGCAATGACGATGAGTTGGTATTTCCTGAAAGTCAGCCGATTGCTGTATTTTTCGGGTTTACTTTATCTTTCATTCATAGTGGATGGTGCCTCGGGATGTTGTAAATTTGTAACCGTGAAGCATTATCATTTTTAATAACCTAAAAATTAAAATTATTATGAAAAATCAAACCTTATTACGCAGGCTGCTGGCGCTATTGCTGGCATGGCCGCTGCTGATGTCGGCCCAGGAGGTCACCTTCTGGAATTTCTCCGACGTCGAGATGTTTCCCAGCGACACCTTGTGGGAAACGACCACCCTTCATGGCGTGACCTTTGTCACTGACGGCTCGTCGGCCGACCGTGTCCCCATCTTCCAGAGTTGCTCAGAGCGCTCGTGGACCTCGGTCGATGGTGCCGAGACGCTGACGTTTACCCAGCGTTTGAAGATCAATGGCAAGTCGAGCACGGCTTACCGTTGGCTGTATTTTACCGCCAGTCCTGGTGACACCATCGAGGTGTGGGGTAACTCCACGTCCTCGTCCTCAGCACGCACACTCACGTTCAAGAGCGGCGGTTACAACGGCGTGTCGTGGGGCGATGTTGACCTAGCAACAGGTTCTGACCCTTCCTATGGCTATGTGGTGTATGGCGGTAGCGAGGAAACTGTCATGGCGATGGTTTCTTCAGGCTCTTGGTACACCTATGCCATTCGCCTGAAACCCAATCCCGACTTTGGAGGCGACACCCCACCGACCCCCACCAAGCGTTGGTTCTTGAAACACCCGTGGAGCGGTGGCTCGTGGGAGTGGCGCGAAGTCTTACCTAACGAGGATGCGTCGCTTTACAGCCGCAAGGACGTCTTCGGTGGCAGCGGCTGCAACTATGCCGATAACATCAACGGCAGCGGCTCGTCGTGGGTTCCTCTGGAGAATATTGAACTGATTAACAACCCCAACGTGGGTGACTCCTGCGAGTTCATCTTCAACCCCATGACCGGGGCTATCAGCATCCGCAACATGGGAGAGACTCAGGAGGAAACGGGGCCGCGCTGGTTCTTCAAGCATGGCTGGGGTGACGGCCTGGATGCCTCGTGGGAATGGCGTGAACTCTATCCCAATGCCGATTCAACTTTATACATTCGTCAAGACGTCTATGGCGGCACGGGTTGTAACTATGCCGACAATGCTTTGGGCGTTAATTCGGTATGGGTTCCCTTGAGCGACCTTACCCTGATTGATAACCCCGCAGTGGGCGACTCGGCAGAGTTCGCCTTCAACCCTGTCACAAAGGCAATTTCCATCCGCCTGACCAAGGCGGCCCCGCAGGACGAGGTCATTATCGAGCCCGACCCCACCAAAGCGTTCTCACTCGTGGGTGGACGCGTATATCTTGACAACAGTGTGACTGGCTGGGA
>DAIREJ010000100.1:8136-8318 GCA_036795635.1 Sodaliphilus sp. | reverse complement strand
TCAAGGCCTTCTACATGAAGCAGAACGAGGACGGCAAGACCGTTCGCGCCATGGATGTGCTCTTCCCCATGATAGGCGAGATCATCGGCGGCAGCGAGCGCGAGGCCGACTATGACAAGCTCATGAGCGAGATTGAGCGTCGTGGCATCCCCATGAAGGACATGTGGTGGTATCTCGACACC
>DAIREJ010000100.1:2271-8126 GCA_036795635.1 Sodaliphilus sp. | reverse complement strand
TCACAGTGGCTTCGGTCTGGGCTTTGAGCGCCTGATTCTGTTCGTGACGGGCATGGCCAACATCCGCGACGTCATCCCGTTCCCGCGCACACCGAACAACGCCGAGTTCTAAAACACTCTGCATTTGACACTTATCGCCAGCCGCGACAGCCAACCGCTGCCGCGGCTGGCTTGTTGTTTTTTTTGCACTCTGTGAAAATAATCACCATTTTTGTTTGATATTTCAATATTTTTCTTTATTTTTGTCACAAATTGAAGAAATTCATTTTAAGAATTCACATTATTAATACATAAAAATGATTGCGCTATGAAAAAATTACTTTTTACCCTCGTCACAGTGCTGATGGCCACGATGGCGGCTCAGGCCGACGTCACCATCAACAGCTCGAACTTCCCTGACGCGAATTTCCGCTCCTATCTGCTGTCGCTCTATCCCAGTGGCACCATCACCACCAGTCAGATTAATTCGTTGACCAGTCTTGATGTCTCGGACAAAAACATCTCGTCGCTACAGGGCATCGGGTATCTCACCGGTGTGAAATATCTGGAATGCTCAGGCAATAACCTGACGACACTGAACTTGACATCAAACACCAGTCTGATTAATCTCTATTGTCGCAGCAACAAACTCACCTCTTTGAATGTGAGCAATTTGCCCTCATTGAGTTGGCTGCTTGCCGATCACAATACCAACCTTAGCACCATCACAGGTCTGAATACTTGTTCGGCGTTGACGCTGATCAATCTGGAGTCTTGCGGCTTTACCGAACTGAACATTTCGGGACTTCCTAACCTGCATGCGCTCACGGTAGCCAACAACGTGAGGCTCGACGCACTGACCTGTACAGGCTATGGCAACGCCGACTTGACCAGTCTCAGTGTAGCTGGTTGTTTCAACTTGACCTTTATGAATGTCTATGGCAACTTCAATTTGCAAAGCATCACCGGCTTGTATGATTGTAATCAACTCGCCACGCTCTATTGCAATAATTGTGCATTAACCGGCACGCTCGACCTGATGGAATTACCTAGAGCGACAACAATCAATTGCTCCAATAACAAGTTGACCGGGATCAACATCTATGGCAAGCCTACAATGCACACATTGAATTGTAACAGCAATTTGCTCACTTCACTCGATGTTTATCTTTGTGAGAATTTAACAACTTTGAGCTGTTCAAACAACCCGCAGCTCACCACTCTCAGTGTCAAGAGTTGCCAGGCTTTGACTACACTCAGCTGCAGCAACACCAAGATCACAACGCTGGATCTTACCTCCAATATGGGCGGTCTGACCACTCTCGACTGTCAGAATAACTCATTGTTGACCTCATTGAGGTGTTACTCAAATCAATTGACAACGCTCAACGTCACCAATAATACCGCTTTGACCTATTTGTCTTGTGGCAGTAATTCTGGTCTCTCGAGCATTACCGGTTTGAGCGATTGTGCTAATCTTACTGAATTATATTGTAGTTCTAGCGCCATCACAAGCCTCAACCTGACCGGTAAGAACAAGCTCAAGATATTGAAGTGCAATTACAATGATATGACGACTCTCACCCTGACGGGGTGCACCGCACTCGAGGAGCTTTATTGCACAAACAATAAACTCACTGGACTCAATTTCCAGAGTGCCTACACAAAGCTGAAAATCGTCACTGCCAATAATAATCCCTTAATGACATCAGTTTCCTGCAATAACCTTGCAGAGCTGACTTCGTTAAATTTGAGCAGCTGCACAGCATTGAAAACCCTTTACTGCTACAACGACCCCAAGCTGGCGACGCTTAACGTGACAGGTTCCAATGCCTTGACCACCGTCTACTGCTATGGAACTGCGCTCACTTCGCTTGACCTGAGCAACAGATCGAATCTCAGCACAATCAGTTGCTATAACATACCGACTTTAAAGACATTGAAATTAAACAATTGCGCCTTGGGTGAGCAGCTTAATCTCACCTACGACTACGCTCTGGTCACATTGGAATGTGGCAGCAATTCAAATTTGAATACTATCCAAGGACTGACTGGTTGCACTGCGCTCCAATCTCTGAGTGTCTATGGGTGCAATTTTTCGTCGCTCAACGTGTCCGGACTGACAAATCTTAAGACCCTGTACTGTAGCGGCAACCGACTCACTGAACTCAACGTGTCCGGACTGACAAATCTCACGACCTTAAGTTGCCCCAACAACCAGATCACGGCGCTTACCTTGACGAACAATAACGCCCTGACTTCTGTTATTTGCTATAACAACCAAATCACGTCACTGAGCGTTTCTGGCAAGCCTGAACTGATTAGAATTGAAGCCTACAATAACCCGTTGACCAGTTTCTATGCCTACAACTGTCCCAAGCTTGCTACCGTGAATGTGAAAGAGTGTGCCTCGTTGTACACCATGCAGGCCTATCACTGTGCGATCAGTAACTTGAATGTGACCGACTGCTCATACATGAATCTGCTCAATGTGTGCTACAACAATCTGTCGGCGCTCACAGTGAACGGTTGCACTGCACTGCGCACATTCAACATTTTCTGCAATCAGATCACCGAGGACAACATGACAGCGCTGGTGAACAGCCTGCCCACAGTGCCTGCCGGCAGCGGCACTATCAGAGCCCTGTATTATACTGATGAAGCAAATGTGGTGACCGCTGCTCATGTGAGGGCAGCCAACCAAAAAGGTTGGAACGTGCAACACAACACGGGTTCCAACTGGGTGAACATCGATGCATCAGTTATTCGTGGCGACGTGGATGGCAACGGTGTCGTAGGCATGGACGACCTGACGGCTTTGATCAATTACCTGGTGTATGGTACCCCGGTTAATATGACAGGTGCCGATACTGACCTCAACGGTGTCGTAGGCATGGACGACCTGACCGCCCTGATCAGCTATTTGGTATATGGCACCTGGTAAGAATGATTTTTCATGTTATTTTTGGGAGGAGACGCAACAATGTGTCTCCTTCTTTTTTGTCAACTAATTCTAGAGAAAGACTGTGGTTTAACTTTCTTTCGGTTGCCAGTGCCATATCTTTGCACTCACGAGCCGTTCCTTTGCATCGTCAAACAAAGCTAACGGGCTTTTAGCCTTTAGCTTCAGTAACAGAACTTACAACTTATAACAACTATGACTGAGCAGATTTTGAAACAAGAAGTGATGATTGACGGGCAACAGGTACTGAGCATAGCCACGCCCGACATTGTGACCAACCACGTTGCCGAGACGGCCCCCCACGTGCCTCACGCCGTCGAGGTGGATCCCATGAAGCTGCAAGTAATGCAGAATGCTGTAGCCAAGATTGAAAAGGCCTTCGGCTCTTGTGCCATCATGCGCATGAATGATGAGAGTGTCGAGGACGTTGATGTAATTCCCAGCGGCTCGATCGGGTTGGATAGGGCGCTCGGTGTGGGTGGCTATCCCCGCGGACGAATCGTTGAAATCTACGGACCCGAGTCATCAGGAAAAACTACACTGGCGCTGCATGCCATCGCACAGGCGCAGCAGATGGGCGGTATCGCTGCCTATATCGATGCTGAACACGCCTTCGACCGCTCCTATGCCGAGGCTGTCGGTGTGAACACGCGCAACCTGTGGATCTCGCAGCCCGACAATGGCGAGCAGGCGCTTGAGATTGCCGACCAGCTCATCCGCTCGGCCGCCATCGACGTCATCGTCATCGACAGCGTTGCCGCGCTTACCCCCAAGGCTGAAATAGAGGGCGAGATGGGCGAGAGCAAGATGGGTTTGCAGGCACGGCTGATGAGTCAGGCATTAAGGAAACTCACCGCTACCATCTCCAAAACGCGCACCTGCTGCATCTTCATCAACCAGCTGCGCGAGAAGTTGGGCGTGATGTTCGGCAATCCCGAGACGACGACTGGCGGTAACGCCTTGAAGTTTTACAGTAGCGTGCGCCTTGACATCCGTCGGCTGGCGCACATCAAGGACGGCGACCGCGTCCTGGGTGCGCAGACCCGTGTCAAGGTCGTGAAGAACAAAGTGGCGCCGCCTTTCCGCAAGGCCGAATTCGACGTCATCTATGGCACGGGCATCAGCCGTGAGAGCGAACTCATCGACCTTGGAGTCGAGGCGGGAGTGATTAAAAAGAGCGGTGCCTGGTTCAGCTGGCAAGACCAGCGACTGGGGCAGGGCAGGGAAGCGGCCAAGCAGTTCCTCATCGACAACCCTGATACCGCCGCAGCCATCGAAGCGGTCCTCCAAGCCTCCTGAACCCTCAATACTGATACCATGAAAACCACATCAAAATAAAAACAACTTAAACAACTCAAACAAATAACTAGACATGGCAATTTGTCTAAAAATTGTTCAAGTTGTTTGAGTTGTTTTCTTTTGTTATCGTTGGGCGGATGCCAATCAGAAATACCAGATTCTTCAGTTGTCTATTATTAGTGGCGGGTAAGGCGGGCAAGATAGTCGTAGTGCGGCCCGCGCATGAGGATGTCACAGTGAAAACCGTGGGCAGCAGCGTGTTCGCGCAGGGTCTCGGGGTCGATGAACAACCAGGGGAAGGATTCACCTTTCACATCCTTGTATTGCATGGTATAGGTCAGCTCGCCATAATAGCCCTGGATACCTGTCAAGTCGATGATGCCGTCTTCGTCCTCAAAGATGTAGCAGATGTCGCTGGAGTCGCACAGCAGTTGTCCGCCCGGGGCTAGTAAGCGGTCAACCTGCATGAAGAAGGCAGGCAGTCGCGAGAGCGTGCCCACGATGCCGATGCCGTTCATCAGCATCAGGATGGTGTCATACCGATCCGATAGGGTGAAGAAATCCTGTTCCTGCACGTCATGTACACCGCGTTCACGCATCGTCGCCACTGCAAGCGGCGAGATGTCGATGGCCGTCACCGTCTTTTCCATCGCCTGCAAGGCAAGCGAGTGGCAACCGGCGCCGGCGCCCACGTCAAGTATTTTGCCGCTAGCAGTCTGCAGCGCCTCCTGCTCGATGACGGGCATCTCATCCAGTCTGCGGAAAAGGGTGGCAACGGGAATCTCGTCCTCGTCAAACATCGGCGAGAATACGCGCAGACGGGATGCCTTGCCGTGCTTGTGAAAATCGGCAATCGCACAGCCCATCGGGTCTTTGTCGGCTTTCATCAACGGATGAAGTGAGTCCCTTGCCAGGGTTCGTACTTGGGTGGCTGTCCATCGCCCGAATTCAGTTGGCGGATCATCCAAACCATGTTCGTGGCAAGAGTCCTCATGGTCTGCATGCCCTCGCCGTCGAGTCGGGCTTCACCAGGTTCACGTCCATAGACAATGTTCCAGTACTGCGAGGTGACCAGCGGCATGTTGACCATCTGGAACGGCATCTGCAGTGTCTGGAACGCTGCTGTGGCGCCACCACGGCGGCACACGGCTACAGCGGCAGCGGGCTTGCCCGTCACTTTAGCGCCGGCAAACAGCATGCGGTGCAACAGGTTGAGAATATTGCCCGTCGGGGTGCCGTAATAAACGGGGGAGCCCACGATCAGGCCGTCGGCCTCGTTCATCTTGTCGATGACCTCGTTGCACAGGTCATCATTGAACGTGCAATGGCCGTCGTTGGTTTTCACGCAGCCTCCACATGCGATACATCCACGCACGGGCTTGGTGCCTATCCACACGATTTCGGTCTTGAAGCCGTTCTCGGTAAGGGTCCTTGCAGCCTCATTAAGGGCAAAATAGGTGTTGCCTTTCTCGTGCGGCGACCCGTTAATCAATAAAACTTTCTTCATATTGTCGTTTTGTTTAGTCCCTAGTTTCTAGTTGCGTTAACTATTAACTCCTAACTCCTAACTCCTAACTTCTAACTCCTAACTTCTAACCATATGGTATCCCATCGC
>DAIREJ010000100.1:0-2255 GCA_036795635.1 Sodaliphilus sp. | reverse complement strand
ACAGCACGCCGGAGACGGTAGCCGAGTTCATCGATGCACTGCAGGCAGGCTACGTAGGCCTTAAAGGCATCAACGGTGCCTGGTTCCACGTCTTGGCGGAATAAAGCACGTTTGGCGCGTTCGGCGGTGTCGCCCACGAGTGTCTGCATCTGCTCGGCATCAACGCCATGCAGGTCGAGTACCTCATCGAGGATGTATTCATCCAGGTTGTCAAAGCCTCGTTTGTCCCTCAGCATGAGGTACAGGTCCTCGACTTTGTCATACCGTTCCCAGTCCTGGTCCCAAAACTTGGCCACTGCCATGGCGATAAACATCATCCATCCCAGCGAGGCTACAGGATAGCTGGAAAACTCACGGGCACCGTCAGGCAGATAGGCCTCGGCGATGGCGGGCCACTTGCCCTCCACTCGGGTAGGCGCTCATCCACGGCGTCACGTTTCACCAGATAGCGGTGAAGGTCATTAAGCAATTCTGTCGCAAAAGTTTCCATAGCCTTATAGACTTCAAACGGCGCCTTTCAGCGCCGCTTGAAGGTCATGCTGAAGTTGGGATTACAAGGCCAGGCGCAAGCCGAGTGAGTAGCTGCGGTTGCTGGGGCTATCATAATTGCGCAAGGTCACGCGGCAGTCGCGTTCTACACTGTACCAGCTACCGCCACGAGTGACACGGCGCAAGCCTTCTTCGGCTCCGGTGGGATTGGTCTGTGCCTCCTCGCTGTAGTTGCCATACCAGTCGTTGCACCACTCAAACACGTTGCCGCTCATGTCATACAGGCCTAACTCGTTAGCGTGCTTGGTGCCTACGGGATGCGTGCCGTAGTTGGCGTTGTCAGCGCCAACGGCGTAGCTGTTGCCGTAGTACCATGCCACATCGCTGATGTCATCGCCGCCAGCATAGATGGTGCCGTGGCTCTTATTGCCTCCGCGGGCGGCATACTCCCATTCGGCCTCGGTGGGCAGACGGAAGTTCTTGCCAGTGAGGGCATTCAGGCGGGTAATGAATTCCTGGCAGTCTTCCCAGCTCACCTGCTCAACAGGACGCTGCAGGTCACCGGTGAAACCGCTCGGGTTGTTGTTCATCACAGCCATCCATAACTCTTGGGTAACCTCAGTCTTGCCGATGGAGAACGGGGCAACGGTCACGGTGTGCTTGGGAAGCTCGTCGGCATTGGCTTGGCCGGTCTCAACTGCTATGCTGTCCACACCCATCTCAAACGTGCCGCCGTCGATAGCTACCATCTGGAACGATACGCCGTTCACGGTGAACAAGCCGGGAACAGTATTGTAGTTCTCCATGCGCTCGATAAACGCGTTGGCGGCATTCTTCAAGTCGGCGAAGTCCTCGTCAAGTACCGAACTGCAGTCGAGCAGCATCATCACGAGGGCGCTGGAGTAGGTGCTCTCCACCTCGGGCAGCTGGCTGGCCGAGAACTCGGTGCTGGCCTCCCAACTGTTCTGGTCTTCTACCCAATACCATTCGCGGATCTGGTCTTTCATGATGCGTTCCTCGCTGTCAAGTTGGATACCGTCAAACACGAGGGTCACAAACATGCCGTCAACGCTGGTCGCTGTGACGTTGTCACCTGCAGTGCAGGTCAAGCCGTGATAGGTGATGTCGGTCAGACTGCGGTCCTTCAACGAGAAGGTGCCCTCGATGTAAACCTTGGAATCCTCGACATTGTTGTTGTAGATCTCATCCAGCGTGAAGCGGATGCGTGTACCTGTACCCACACCAGGGAAGATGAGCGTCAGCGTCTCGGACATATTGCGGCTCACCAGGTCATCGGCAATAGCCTGGAAACGGTTGTTCACCTCGGCCATTGTGTTGACCTCCATGGCCTTGTCTTCGTCGCTGGACAACGCATACAGGTTGTTGCGGAATTGCGTCTCATCTACGATGTTGTCGTTGAGAAGGCCCACGCTGTAAGCCTTGATGGGACGGCCGTACACCCTCTCGTTAGCGATGCGATCGCTCAGGGCGGCGGCATACTCAGCCTCGGTATCATACTTGTCCGTCATCATCAATGAGCCCTGGTCTAGACCCTTGGTGAAGGTGATGACAGCCACGTTCTGCAGGTTGGTCGGGCAGTGGGCGGCATTGAGCGCATCAAGGGCCTTGTCCACCGAGTAGTACAACAGGCGGCCTGACTGGGTCGTCAGCGATGTCACATAGTCGTTGAACTCGGTCACCGTCGTCGAGTCGAGCAATGACAGTTCCTTGGTGTAGAGACTCTGGTTGTAGCCGATGATACCCAT
>DAIREJ010000099.1:443-8412 GCA_036795635.1 Sodaliphilus sp. | reverse complement strand
TACCCGCTGCTGTAACTCCCCGAGACACATCGCGCGGCATCATGCCACTGGTTGCAAACTTCATTGTCTGCATCATCACCGGGAAGGCGTCGACGACGATGGGGGAGAAGTCAGAAGACCTGCCTCCGCACGGCCAACGATAGTGGTTCACGCGGCATTTGGACCCTGGCGAAGTGAGATGATGCAGAGCAATCTGTACAAATTTTTGAAATCATCACCGACTTGTTGTCGGTTCGTTATGTCGCTTGATTCACTAAGAACTGGAAACTAGGGACTAGAAATTGAAACGCGATATGAAAAAATCATTACTTCTCGCAATGGCCATGATGGCAGCGTTGACGGCAAGTGCCGACAATTCGCCCTACATTGCCCATGTGTATGACTATCTGCCTGCTCCCGGGCAATTCGTGAACCAGTCACCTTCCTATCAACCGGGCTACACCCAAGCTGACATCAATGCACTGGTCGAGGCGTCGCTGTGTGGTCATGCTAATGGCAGTGCCGTCAGTCTTGGTAGCTTTGGCGGTTACATCGTCTTCGGTTTTGATCACCCTGTAGTCAACAAGCACGATTATGACGTGAAGATTTATGGCAACGCTTTCCAGAGTCAGGCTGTGCCCGACCAGGCTGGCGGCAGTTGCGAACCCGGCATCATCATGGTGGGTGTGGATATGGATGGCGACGGCGTCCCCAGTGACGGTGACCTGTGGTATGAAATCAAGGGCGCGGACTATGACTGCTGTCAGCACGGTTTTGAAGTTACCTATTACAAACCCGTCGAGGGTAAAGAAAAGGTGCCTCATGCGAGTTGGAGGTTTATTGACGATATAGAGTACGTCTATTGGACCAGCAATGACGCGAACCCCGACAGCGCCAGCGGCTATGTGTGGCACAATACATTCCACAGCCAGCCCTATTGGCCCTTGTGGATTGAGGATTCCGTGCTCACTTTCCGCGGCACCAAATTACCTAATCTATCGTTTGACACGAGTAACGGTGGGGGCACAAACTGGTTCCAGCCGTTCTTCGGCGAAGGTTATGTGGACAACCTGCCCAATGCGCAGGAATCTGGCTTCAAGATTGATTGGGCGATTGACCAAGACGGCAATCCAGTGAACCTTGATCACATCGACTTCATTAAGGTGTATTGCGGCCAACTGGACTACTGTGGCTGGCTGGGTGAGGTCTCGACCGAGATTTGCGGTGCCGAGGACCTGCACCCTGAAGCCGAGCCCGATGAACCGGGTCCTGGCCCAGGGAATGCCACATTCACCAACGGCATCATCTTTGTCAATGAAGACCGCTATGGCCCCAATCAGGGTTCCCTCAACTACTACAACTATGACTACAATGAGATGGAGTATAACGTCTTTGCGATGGTCAATCCCGATGTGAAGTTGGGCGTGACCACCCAGTTCGGTCAGTTGTATGGCGGCCGCCTGTTCCTTGTCAGCAAGCAGGCCAATGGTAGTGAAGCGTCGGGCAGTACGTACGGCTCTCGGTTGGCGGTGTTGGATGCTGCAACCCTTAAGCAACAAGGCAGTGTTTTGCGCTTTGGCGAGTCGCCCGACAGCGTGTATGACGGACGCAGCTACTGCGCTGTGAATAACGATAAGGGCTATATCGCCACCAGCGGCGGTATCTTTGTCTTTGACGTGCCCACGATGACCGTTCAAGGGATGATAGACGGCACCCAGTCCAGTGCGGCTGGCGATTATAACAGCCTCTATCGCGACCAGTGTGGTGATATGCTACGCTTTGGCCAGTATGTGTTCGCTGTGCAGCAGGGCCGGGGACTCCATGTCATTGATCCCCAGACCGATACCATTGTGACTTCTTTGCCGTTCCCCAACATTGTCACTGTGTTTGTGACGGCTGGTGGCAACCTGTATGTTGCCAACAATTCCCGTGAGATTTATGACTATAGCGGTGGCCCCTACGAGGCAAACTTCACGCGCATTGACCCTGTTGCCTTGACGGTTGAAGAGGTCTATCCGCTTGACGGAATGCACGGCGCGATGAGTTCATGGGGCGCATGGCGCGCCTGCATGGTCTGTGTCGATCCCGTGGCCGAGAAAGTTTATTATAACTATGACGAGTATCAGAACTACATCAGCAGTTATGACTTCACGACGCATACCTTTACCGATGAACTCATCACCCTGCCCGAAGGTGTGGAAATCAACTGGGACGGCACAAAGGAGCGTCAAGGACTTTATGCGTCGGCCATCAGCTTTGACCCGCACACGGGCGACATGGTAGTGCAGACCATTGAGGCTGCTCCGATGTCTTATCAGAACTTTAATCACAATTGGGTGCTGTTCTATGATGCCAATACTCTGGAACTCAAGCGTCAGGTGAGGTTGCAGGATGCCTACTGGTTCCCGGCTATGGCAGTTTATCCTGATGTGAGTGACCCATCGGTGACTGTTGACCACATGACACTCCGTCGAGGTGAAGAGCGCGTTATTGATTTGCTTCAAGCAGTAAACGATGCTGACAACATGTCGGCGCTTGCCGTTACCACGGCTAAGAGTGTTGACGAGTCGGTGGCTAAGGCTTGGGTTCAGGGCCAGGAACTGCATGTTGTGGCCAAGTCTGTGGGCATGACGACTGTGCGGATCACTACCGACAGCAACGGCCGTTTGGCGACTACGGTGGCTGTCGTTACGGTAAAAGGTTCGATGCTTGGCGATGTGAATATGGATGGCATAGTCGGCATGGACGACCTGTCGGCTTTGATTAATATCCTGGTGGGGACTGCGTTGAATATCTATGACATGGGCGCAGCCGATGTGGACTGCAACGGTGTTGTCGGTATGGACGACCTGGCCAAACTGATCAATATCTTAGTTGGAATCGAATAAAGAATTCTGTGTGATTAACCAATTAATATGCAAAGATTATGAAAAAGATTTTTACTTTCGTGACCTGCGCCCTGTTGGCCGCTGCCGCATGGGCTGATGTAGTTACTTTGAACCTGAATGCACCTTTGAATCCCGACAACATTGAGTATGGTGCCAATGGTGTATGGACCGGTTGCTACAATGACGTGGACTACACGTGGTTGGAGTTTTCTGCCGATGGTGGAGAGTTCATGCTGTCTCACCTGATTGATGGTCCTGGCGCATCCTGGGGCGGCTACTATTGGGATGGTTTCACCCCTGCCATCGGTGGTGACCAGACCGACTATGGCCAGCCGGGTAGCAGTGGCTCTTGGACGACCAACTTTGGTGGTTGCATGGCTGGTGGCGGCTGCGTTATCAACGAGGACGGTTCGGTTACGGCCGATCCTGATGAGCCCTACCTCGTGGCTTATTATAGCAGCTGGGCCTATGAGGGTCCCAGCAACCAGGTGATGTTCCTGAGCGACAATGGTATGTTGTATAAGCCTGTTGGTGTGTATGTCTGCAACCATCCTTGGCCCTATTACGGCTGCGAGCATGGTGACGGTTTCGGCCGCCCCTTCGAGGAGGGTGACTATTTTGAAATCGTTGCCCATGGTGTCAATCCCGAACGCGGTGAGACGACTGTTTCGATGAATCTGGTTGAGTTCACCAATGGCCAGCTCATGGCTGCTAATGATTGGACCTTCTTTGACCTCTCAGGTCTGGGTGAGGTAGAATCGGTATATTTCACGCTTAACTCAACTGATAGTGGCGATTACGGCATGAACACCGCTGCCTACTTCTGCATGGACAAGTTCCAGGTGCAGAGTCCCTCTCCCCAAGTGGGTGTCGATGACGTTGTTGCCGACAAGACCGTGGCAGGCGTGCAGTACGTGAACCTCGCTGGCATGACCAGCAACGAGCCCTTTGACGGTGTGAATGTGGTTGTTACCACCTACAGTGACGGCACTGTCAGCACCGCAAAGGTAATGAAATAAAAGAATAGCATTTAGTATAATTTAGTATATAGTAACCGTGATTGTGTGTGCGTCCAGGCGGCACTGCCAGCCGCTAGGACGCACATCTTTTGTGGTTTTGATGGGCACTACCGGAAACAATAGTTTTCTCCTACATTAATATAATATTATATTAAAAGATGTGCCAAGCGAAAAAAACTCATTTCATGCTTGTCTTATTCCGATTTATTGGAGTACCTTTGCAGCCGATTTCAAAAAATGGATAAAAGATATGGCGAAAAACTTAGTTATTGTCGAGTCCCCTGCCAAGGCAAAGACCATTCAAAAGTTTCTAGGCAACGATTATAAAGTGATGTCGAGTTTCGGACACATCCGCGACTTGCACAAGAAGGACTTCAGCATCGACGTGGAGCATGGCTTCAAGCCGTTGTATGAGATTCCCGAGGACAAGTTGGAACAGGTCAAGAAACTCAAGGATGAGGCTGCCAAGGCCGACATCGTGTGGCTCGCAAGTGATGAAGACCGCGAGGGAGAGGCCATTGCGTGGCATCTGTTCGAGGTGCTTGGGCTCAAGCCCGAGGACACAAGGCGCATCGTCTTCCATGAGATTACCGAGCCTGCCATTTTGGATGCCATTAAGCACCCGCGTTCCATTGATTTGAATCTGGTGGATGCCCAGCAGGCACGTCGTGTGCTTGACCGCATCGTGGGCTTTGAGCTCTCGCCTGTGCTGTGGCGCAAGATCATGCCGGGACTCTCGGCAGGACGTGTGCAGAGCGTGGCCGTGCGACTTGTCGCCGAGCGCGAGAAGGAAATCAAGGCTTTCAAGAGTGAGCCATACTATCGCTTGTCAGCGCAGTTCGCCAATGCCGACGGCCAGACGTTCACGGCCGAGCTGAACCGTCATCTGAAGGACCATCAGGAGGCCAACGCCTTCTTGGAGGACTGCAAGAAGGCGCACTTCCAGGTTGCTGACGTGGCTGTGAAGCCCGTGAAGCGCACACCGGCTCCTCCCTTCACGACGAGTACCCTCCAGCAGGAGGCTGCCCGCAAGTTGGGACTGTCGGTGAAGCAGACCATGCGCCTCGCGCAGCGTCTCTATGAGGAAGGCTTGATCACTTACATGCGTACCGACTCGGTGAATCTGAGCAATCTGGCGCTGGGAACCATCAGCAAGGAAATCAAGGAGAACATCGGCGAGCGCTACCTCAAGGTGCGTCATTATCGCACGACCAGCAAGGGCGCCCAGGAGGCTCACGAGGCCATTCGTCCCACCTACATCAGCAACCACACCATTACGGGCACTGCCCAGGAGAAGAAACTTTATGACCTCATCTGGAAGCGCACAATAGCATCCCAGATGGCCGATGCCGAGTTGGAGAAAACTACTGTTGATATCGCTGTCACGGGACGTAAAGAATTATTTGTTGCCGAGGGTGAGGTGGTGAAGTTCGACGGTTTTCTCAAGGTTTATTTTGAGAGCACCGATGACAATCAGGCCGAGGCCAAGGGCAACACCTTGTCTGACCTGCACACGCTGCCCGCGCTGTCACAAGACGATAAGCTGGAGGCACAATCCATCACGGCGTTGCAGCGCTACACACAGCAGCCCAACCGCTACACCGAGGCTTCGTTGGTGAGGCGTCTGGAGGAACTGGGTATCGGACGTCCCTCTACCTATGCCCCTATCATCTCCACGATTCAGGACCGCAACTATGTCGAGAAGGGTGAGGATAAGGGCCAGAAACGTGAGTGTGAGACCCTCACGCTCTCTGGTGGTAAGATCACTGCCGGAAAAAAATCCGAGGTCTATGGCGTTGAGAAGGGCAAGCTGATTCCTACCGATGTGGGAATGGTGGTGAACGACTTCCTTGTGAAGTATTTCCCCTCAATCATGGACTATAACTTCACGGCTAAGGTGGAGAATGAATTTGACGAGGTGGCTAAGGGCAACGTTGTCTGGAACAAGGAAATCGAAGAATTCTATGATGGCTTCCACCCGAGCATCAGCCAGGTTTCGGGCCTGCGTCTGGAGCACAAGGTGGGCGAGAGGTTGCTTGGCAATGACCCTAAGACCGGTCTGCCAGTCATGGTCAAGATCGGCAGGTATGGTCCCCTTGTTCAGATGGGTAGTGCCGACAACAATATCAAGCCCCACTTCGCCTCGCTGCAGCGCGGACAGAGCATCGAGACCATCACCCTCGAGGAAGCCGTGAAGCTCTTTGACCTGCCCCGTGATCTGGGTGAGTTTGAGGGTGAGATGGTTACCATTGGCGTGGGACACTACGGTCCCTATGTGAAACACAATGGCAAGTACGCCTCCATTCCCAAGGAGATGTCTCCCACTGCCATCACCCTTGATGAGGCTGTGGAAATCATCAAGAATCAGCGCGAAGCCGAGGCCAAGAAGGTGTTGCGTACCTTTGATGAAGAACCCGACCTGAAGGTGATGAACGGCCGCTATGGCGCTTATATCGTCTATAAGGGTCAGAATGTCAAAATCCCCAAGGATAAGAATGCCGAGGAGCTTTCTCTCGAGGATTGCCGCGCAATCGTGGCCGATGAATCGAATCACTCCAAGGGAAGCGCCGGAAAACGCGCTACACGCGGGCGTTCAGCGTCTCGAAAGACGACTGCCAAGAAATGATCATTTCAAGCAATACTTGATGCTGTGCATGACAAAATATTCATGCACAGCATTTTGTTTATGAGTATTTTACTCCATCCCCAGGAATAATCAGTCTGAATAGCGAAAAAAGTTCAAAAATAGGGCTGCTATTCAAAAAAATCATCGTAATTTTACCGACTGGAGAGAATAACGATGCCTCGCAGCGCGTTTTCTTAAACCAAATCAATTTGACCATTTTATTGATTTTCAGCAGCTAAAATGCATATTCTTAAAGTTGAATTGAAGTTTTTATGGTCTTTTGCCACCTCTGTGGCCCCTAAATGAGTACATCAACAAACCAAACTAACAAAAAATTGAATTATGTCTTTCTTTAAATCAATTAAGAGTGCCTTTGGCGGTTCCGACGAGGAGTATGACGTGTTCGGGCAGCCCACGACTTTTGTGAACCCCTTCAGCAAGGACAGGAACGTAACGGAAAAAGAATTGGATAAGGACGAAATCCAGGTCGATAGGACCGAGGAGTATGCCATTGACGCCGAGTACGCCGACAAGGCTGCCCGTCTGATGAACGAGCACACCAACGCCGTGCTTGACATGATTAAGGGCGGATGGCGAAAAGAGCGTGAGGAGCTGCTCAAGCAGGTCGAAGAGGCGCAGAAGGTCGTTGAGGAATACAAGGAAAAGATGCAGGCTACCGAAGCCGGACGTCGTCAGGCGCAAACGCGTGCCAACGAACTCGCCAGCAAGGTCGCTGAGCTCGAGGCCGAGCAGGAGAAGATCGGAGTTGAGAAGATGAGCCTCGAGAGCCGCATTAAGGCCATGGAGGTGAAAGGCGAAGGCGCCGACGAACTCAAGGCAAAGATTGACGAATTGAACGGTACGATTGAGGGCCTGCAGCGTGAGGTGGAGGAGAAAGACGCCGAGATTGAGCGCCGTGACAATATGCCGTTGCCGGCCAATGACGGTCCCACGGTTGAGCAGCTCACCCAGCAGGTCGAGCAGCGTGACGAGCTCATCGAGCGATTGCGTGGCAACATTACCGAGTTGGAAGAGCGTCTTGCTGCGGCTGCCGAGGATCTGAAGGCTGCCGAGGAACTGCAGAAAGCAGTAGAGGAAGTGGAGAGTTTCAAGGACAAGAAGAACTCCGAGATTTCATCACTGCGTCAGCAGATTATTGACTTGCAGCGCCGCTGCTCGGAGTATGATGAGTTGCGCAAGGCTAATATCGTGCTCAACGGGGACAAGGAAACCCTGCAGAAGACTATTGACCAACTTGAGGCAACTGCCAAGCAGAATGCCGAGGTGCAGAACCGCCGCAGCATCGAGACGGGCAACCTCATCGACGGCCTCAAGCAGCAGCTCGCATCGGTGAGCGCCGTGGCCGAGGAGTTCAAGCGCAAGTATAACTCATTGAGTGTTGACGGTAACGAGAAGGCCGCCAACTTCGCAAAAATCACTGCCGAGCGTGATGACGC
>DAIREJ010000099.1:0-433 GCA_036795635.1 Sodaliphilus sp. | reverse complement strand
CGTACCCAGGTGACCCTGCAGAAGAAACAGCACGAGGCTCAGGCCATGAACGACGCCATCGCCGAGAAGGACCGCCGCATCGCTGCGCTGACCCAGCAGGTTGAGGAGCTTTCCAAGGCTGGTAATGCCAAAGCCGTGGCTGAGGAGGAACTCCCCGATGACCCCACGATGCGAGCCATCGACGACATTGACTGGGAAGATGACGGTTCCATGCCTCCCCATCCTGGTGAGGATCCGCGTCAGCTGACGCTGTTCTAGGCCATTCGTTTGACGACAATCACATCATGTGGGGCGCCTTTGTTCGGGCGCTCCACATATTTAATATAATATAATGGCCCCGAAAAGTGTTAAAGGAAGTTATTTTCAGAAAATAATTCGGAAAATATTTTGTCAGTTTCGGGAGTGGTTGTAATTTTGCAACGCTTTTGCGGCT
>DAIREJ010000098.1:2956-8532 GCA_036795635.1 Sodaliphilus sp. | reverse complement strand
ATCCCGACGCTGAGTCGTTTATCGACGCTAAGATGGTTGAGGGCAAAGTGACCGGCGCTAACGTGTCGGTACGCATCGACGATGCCTTCATGCAGGCCGCCGTTGATGGTAAACCCTACCACCAGCAGTATCCGGTTGACAGTGACAAGCCGGTTTATGAGCAGGAAACCGATGCTGCTCGTCTTTGGGCAAAGATTGTTCACAACGCATGGAAGAGTGCCGAACCCGGCATTCTGTTCTGGGACACAATCACTCGTGAGTCGGTACCTGACTGCTATGCCGATTTGGGTTTTAAAACCATCTCCACTAACCCTTGCGGTGAGATTCCCCTGTGCCCTTATGACAGCTGCCGTCTGATTGCCATTAACCTCTACAGCTATGTGAAGAATCCCTTCACACCAGAGGCTTATTTTGATTTTGACCTTTTTGCTGAACACGTGGCTTGTGCCCAGCGCATGATGGATGACATCATCGACTTGGAGATGGAGAAAATCGAGAAGATTCTTGAAAAGATCAACTCTGACCCCGAAACGAGCGAAGTCAAGACTACCGAGACTAACCTCTGGAACAAAATCCGCACCAAGACCCTCAAGGGTCGCCGCACTGGTGTGGGCACCACAGCCGAGGGCGACATGATCGCTGCCATGGGTCTGCGTTACGGCACTCCCGAGGCCACCGAATTCTCGGTGAGCGTTCACAAGGCACTGGCACTTGCCGCTTACGGCTCATCGGTACAGATGGCTAAGGAACGCGGTGCATTTGAAATCTACGATGCCAAACGCGAGAAAAACAATCCTTACATCAACCGTATCCGCGAAGCCGATCCGAAGCTCTATGATGAAATGGTGAAATATGGTCGCCGCAACATTGCTTGCTTGACCATCGCCCCGACGGGGACCACAAGCCTCTTGACGCAGACCACTTCAGGCATTGAGCCTGTGTTTATGCCTGTTTATAAACGTCGTCGCAAAGTTAACCCCAGCGATAAGGAAGTGCATGTTGACCTGGTTGACGAGAACGGCGATTCGTTTGAGGAGTTCATTGTTTATCACCACAAGCTGGTGACCTGGATGCAGGTTAATAACATTCCTGTACGCCGCGACTATACTCAAGAGGAACTCAATGACATCGTTGCCCGCTCACCTTATTATAAAGCTACAGCCAACGATGTGGACTGGGTCAATAAGGTGCGCATGCAGGGCGAGGTGCAGAAGTGGGTGGACCACTCTATCAGCGTCACCATCAATCTGCCCAACGATATCAGCGAGGAGATGGTGGGTAAGCTCTATGTCGAAGCATGGCGCAGTGGTTGCAAGGGCTGCACCGTTTATCGTGACGGCTCTCGCACGGGCGTGCTTGTGGCATTGAGCGACAACGACAAGAAAAAGGAGAAAGAGAAGGAAAAAGGAAAGTCCGAAGAACAGGACGGTCACTACATTGCCGAGGTTGAGCATATCCTCAAGCGTCCGGTAGAACTTGAGGCCGACGTAGTCCGGTTCCAGAACAAGAAGGAGAAATGGATTGCCTTTATCGGCTTGATTGACGGCCGACCCTATGAGATTTTCACAGGTATCGCCGACGATGACGAGGGCATCTTCTGCCCCAAGTCGGTCACCAAGGGAAAGATTATCAAGGCTGTGGGTGAGAATGGCGTGAAGCGCTACGATTTTCAGTTCATCAACAAGCGCGGTTTTAAGACTACCATCGAGGGTCTGAGCGAAAAGTTCAACCCCGAGTTCTGGAATTATGCTAAGCTCATCTCGGGTGTATTACGCTATGGCATGCCCATTCCCCAGGTACTTAAACTCGTGAGCAGCCTGGAGTTGGACAGCCAGTCCATCAACACGTGGAAGATGGGTGTGGAACGCGCGCTCAAGCGTTACATCAACAACGGTGAGGCTGCAGCCGAGCGTTGTCCCAACTGCGGCCAGGACACCCTGGTCTATCAGGAGGGTTGCCTCATCTGCACCAACTGCGGTACCTCACGCTGCGGCTAAAGTGTAAATTACTATTTGTACGGCAAAATAAGTTGTATCGGGTGTGTTCTGTCTGTGTGAGATGGAACACACCTTAATCTAAAAAACAACAGGACGATGAAAATCACTTTCAGCATTGAGTATCATACGCATTGGGGAGAAGAACTCTTCCTCATGCTGGGCAACGACCGTTACAGTGCGTTGAAGATGTATTACACGCCAGGCGACATGTGGACTGTGACACTTGATGTGAGCAATGAGACCCTCCAGTTGCGATATCGCTACATGGTCAAGGAGGGCGGAGAGGTCACGCGTGTCGAACAGAGCCCCTACCACTCGCTATCGTTGGATGGAAACATTGCTCATTACCTTGTAGAGGACTGTTGGGACGACAACGGAGACAGATCTGCCGCTGATGACTTCATTGCCCGTTTGATGCGAGGTGATGAAGTTGTCGCTCCTGTACACTACAAGGCTGGCTGCGTCATTGTGGAAGCGATGGTGTCAACAGCTCATCATGGCGTGAAACCCGCAATCGTGGGTGAGGCCCAAGTGCTGGGTGCATGGAATGTGCGCAAGGCCATTGCTATGCAGCCTTGTGGGGAATCACTATGGAAGGCATCGCTCAGTGTCTCCGCCAACCATATTCCAACACAGTACAAACTCATTATCTTGGGCAAGCGTGGCGATGTTCAATGGGAATCTGGTGAAAACCGCTGGCTGAAGCAAACGCCACACCATGATGAGGTGATACTGGTGCGGGGACTCCGTTTCCGAAATGACGGAGATGTGAGACCCCCTGTGGCCACATTCGTGGAGTTGGCAACCTTGCGAAGTGAACGGGATATGGGCATCGGCGACCTGGGTGACCTCAAGAAAGTGCTTCAATGGGTGTCGGCGACAGGTCAGAGCGCGGTGCTTATCAATTCCATCGCCGACAGAACCATAGTAGAGGGCTGGATGCCTGTTGACATGCGCAACCGAGTCATGGAGAATGCCGTTGATCCCATTTTCATCAGTGTTTCTGAATTGGGCTCCATCAGTGATAAGAAACTCATGGCGCAGTTCCAGAAAAAAGGAATGGAGCTGAACGCTCTTGACGGTAGCCCTCTAGACGAGGTGCGTGCCTTGAAGTTAGCCTATTGTCATGAGGTGTTTGCCGAAAATGGCGCTGCAGTCACCAGGACGGCTACTTATCGAAAATTCGTTAACGAGAATGCCGCTTGGTTGCGTCCCTATGCTGCTCAAATGATATTGAAACGTGTCAACGGCACAACCGATTTCACAGCTTGGGGCAATTATGGCCAATACAATCCTGAACAGATTGAGCGTTTCCTCAGGGCGCGCCACCATGAGTATAGATATATCTGCTATTTGCAGTACCAATTACGTCAGCAACTGATGACGATGGCCCGATATGCACAGAGCAAGAAAGTATCACTTTTCTGTAGCATGTCTGAACCGCGCCATGTGAAGTACCTCGACCCCAAGGAACCTTGGGTCAATCAGCGATTCCTTGAGCAACGTCTGCGTGAGTCAGGACGCATGGCACTCATCCCGCTGCGCGACTGGCTCCTCATCGATGGTGATTATCTCCAACGTGTGACCAAGACATCACAACGGCTTCCTGTCTCGCTCGAAGAACTCATCGCCACCCACGACTTCAACGCTCGCATTAAATCAATCATGGCGTCCCGATAAGAGGACGCCATGAGATGGTGAGTGAATTAATATCAGATTCTGAAATCAAGGGGCTGTAGTCAGTTGCTTGAGCATGGCTTCCACCTTGTTCAGGCTGCCCTCGTTCTTAATCAGCACCTTATAGTCCTTGTCCAGCAGGTAAAAGCAGGGCAGGGTGGGCAGGTCATAAAGTTCTCCATATTCAATTGAGCGGCTCTGGTTCCAGCCGTTAATCATCATCTTTGGATATTTTGCTTTCTTCCACAATTTCTGGTCATTGTAGGGATAAACGGCAAGTACGATGAGTTTCTTGTCGTTCACCAGCTGATTGATGAATTCATTGTCAGCAAGACGTTGCTTGACCATCTCGCAAGACTCGCAGTCGGGATTGTTGAAATAAACGAGGATATTGTCGGCTTTCAGGTCTTTCAAGTGGCGGGATGTCTTGTCTCCTGATGTGACGTAGTCAAAATCGGTGGCTACTGTTCCTATCATGTTCTTCTTGGCTCCTTCGAGCAACAGACGCTGTTTCTCACGTTCGTTGCCGCTCAGGACATAGTTGTTGACGGCATGTTGGAGGACAGCCATATAGATGTTCTCGTTGTGGAGGGAATCAGCAGGGTCGCTGAAACGGCGCTCGGCCAATTCCATCATCTGACGATAGGCTTTAGGATCCTTACTAAGCGCTTCCATTGTGGCTGTCATCAAAAACTCAGCATTGCGCTGAGGCATCTTCTGCATTTGGCCAAGGAAGTCATTAAATCTCTCAGGTGCCGGAAGTGATTGCGCATTTCCTGTGGACATGGCAACCAGAGCGACAATAGCGGCTAAAATGAACTTTTTCATTCTTTTCTGTCAGTTTAAATTCTTTATAATGTGCAAAATTAAGTAACTTTGCCGAATAAAAAACGCTCACGATGAAAAAAATTGCAAAAACCAATGCGGCACGTCTGCTGGATGCCGCCTCAATACAGTACGAACTCATCCCCTATGAGGTTGATGAGACCGACCTGGGCGCGCAGCATATCGCCGACCAATTGGGCGAAGACATCGGACAGGTGTTCAAGACGCTCATTCTGCAAGGTGATAAAACGGGACACTTGGTCTGCGTCATCCCTGGTGCCGAGGAGGTGGACCTGAAGAAAGCAGCACGCGTGTCGGGCAACAAGAAGGTGGATCTCATTCCCATGAAGGAATTGCTCCCTACTACTGGATACATTCGTGGCGGCTGTTCGCCTGTGGGCATGAAAAAACCTTTTCCCACCTACATTGACGAATCCTGCATCCTGTATGACTATATCTACGTGAGCGCGGGTATCCGCGGACTTCAGTTCAAGATTGAGCCGCAGACGTTGGCCGACTTTGTGGGCGCCGAACTTGTAGATCTTATTGCTGAAAAGACAGAATGAACACATTTGGCAAAATATTGACACTTACCTCGTTCGGTGAGTCGCATGGGCCTGCAATGGGTGGTGTGCTGGATGGTGTGCCCGCTGGGGTATCCATTGACATTGACATCTTGCAACGCTTTGTGGACCGTAGGCGACCTGGGCAGTTTCATGGTGCAAGCGCACGTGGCGAGCAGGATAGGGTAGAGCTGCTTTCAGGAATCTGGCAAGGTAAGACCTTGGGAACACCCATCGGTTTTGTTGTGCGTAATACCGATGTCCACAGCGCTGACTATGAGGACATCGCTCGTTGTTACCGTCCTAATCATGCTGATTATACCTGGCAAGCAAAATATGGTATCAGGGATTCTCGTGGTGGTGGACGCGCTTCGGCACGCGAGACTGTGGCGCGTGTAGTGGCTGGTGGCATCGCTATACAGATGCTGACAACCGTGGGCATCACGATTGAAGCCTGTGTGACACAAGTGGGTAATGTGAACGATGAGGGCGAGATGTCAAGGGTTATAGAAGA
>DAIREJ010000098.1:0-2946 GCA_036795635.1 Sodaliphilus sp. | reverse complement strand
GTGTTATTGATTGCAACGTAAAAGGTGTACCGCCTGGACTGGGCGACCCGGTTTTCGCCAAACTTCATGCCCAGTTGGCCGCTGCCATGATGAGCATCCCGTCGGTTCACGGCTTTGAATATGGAGACGGTTTCTGTATGGCCGCGAAACGGGGCAGTGAAGTGATGGACCAATTTATCAAGCGTGAGGACGGCAGCGTCGGCACTAATACCAATCATTCGGGCGGCATACAGGGGGGTATCAGCAATGGTGAGGATATTACCATGCGCATTGCATTCAAACCAGTTCCCACGCTCATGCGCGATGTGCCTACAATTGACCAAGATGGTAATGCCGTGACCATGCATCCGCGTGGACGTCATGACGTGTGTGTGTTGCATCGTGCTCTGCCTGTTGTTGAGTCAATGGCGGCTCTGGTGATTTTAGACAACTATCTGATGAAGAAGACCAATGTGCTCTGACGACAAAAAACAGTTTTCCCATACTTACTATCTTGCCGCTGGCGAGTGCAACCCACAGGGTGAAATGCCCTTGACGCTGTTGATGGCCCGCATCATCGAGGTCGCTACTTGGCATGCCAACTCGTGGGGCGCAGGCTATGCCCGCTTGATTCAGGACAACCAGGTGTGGGTTTTGTCACGTGTGACCATCGAGGTCACTGCTATGCCTCACGTCAACGAGAACTACACCCTCACCACCTGGATTGAGGACTATAACCGTCACTTCTCGCAGCGAAACATGCGCTTGGACGATGCCCAGGGCAAGCCGTTGGGTTATGTGCGCACCATTTGGATGGTCATTGATATGGGTACCCGTGCCAGCGTGGACATTTCCCAGTTAGGTTACATCAGCGATAAAGTGTCCGACTTGCCGTGCCCCATTGAGCCGATAAGCCGTCTTCGTCCCATTGAAAAGGGACATTCTGTGGATTATACTTTCGGGTATATGGATTGTGACTTCAATCGTCATGTGAACACCGTTCGTTACCTTGCCCACCTGATGAACCTTTTTGACATGGACTGCTATGACAACTATTTCATCCGTCGCATGGAAATCGCCTTCATCAAGGAAACCCGATATGGCGAGAACGCCCAGTTCGTTATAGATGACAATGACCCGAATGATTCTCGCATGAGCGTTACTATTGATGGCACCGACCATGTTCGCGCCCGTTTCCAGTGGCAAAAACGACCGTAGTAGCTGTATTTTAAAAGCTAATGTTTTTTGGCATTTGGACACTCCTAACTCCTCATTTCTAACTCCTCACTCTATTCAAACCTCATCGTTGCCGTCGGTTTGATGGTCGAGATGATGTGGCTTGCAAGCAGCAACGTCAGATAAGACACAACAAGGATGCCCACGTTAAGTGCTATGAGCGCAGGGATGGAAAGTGAGATGGGAACGTAGGGCATGTAGTAGGCGCTCGGGTCAAGACGCACGATGTGGCCATACTTCTGCAATAGTGCCAGGCCGATGCCGATGACATTGCCGATGATGAGTGCCTTGAGGATGAGTTTGCCGGTCAGATAGATGAAGATGCGGCGGATGCTGCCGTTGGTAGCACCCAGTGCCTTGAAGTTGCCGATGACACGGATGCGTTCCAGCACAATCATCAACATGGCCGAAATGAGCGTGAATGCCGCAACAATCATCATCAATGTGAGGATGATGACAACGTTCATGTCAAGCATTTGCAGCCAAGCGAAAAACGGCAGGTTGTTTTGGTTGGTCGTGGTGACAAAAAACAGGTTCTTGCTCTCGTGTTCGACGGTGTTCTCGGCAAGCATCGAGTACAAGTAGTAACAGTCGCTCTCCAGGTCATCGGGCTGGAGCATATTCACTGCAACCTGGGTGCCTGTATCGCCATTCCACCCATTGATGCCTTGCACAATACCGATACCGCCAACAATATAGGCAGCGTCAAAGGCTTCAAGGTCAGTTTCAAACACACCGCTCACCGTGAGGTTGCGCACCTTGATGCCGCTGTCGATGAAGTAAGTGAGAATCCTGTCGCCAGCATGCAAGCGCAGACGGTCGGCAACGGTCTTGCTGATAGTGATCTGTTGAACCGATGTCGTATCGCTCACGTCAGGAATGTTACCCTCGACCATCTTACTTTCCAGATAGTGGAAATCATAACCCTCGTCAACGCCCCTGAAGATAATGCCCATGAAGTCTTCATCGGTTTTGAGAATGGCGCTCTTGTCGGCGATGAGGCTGATGCTTTCGACCCGCGGCACGAAAACGCTGTCGGCCAAGATGGCCTCGCGCACCTCTCGACCATTGACGGTGGCATAATTGTCATCAAGGCCCAAAGCAGCATTGGTCACCCGCAGGTGGGCATCCAGATGCATGATTTTGCCTGAGATATCGCCCTTGAAGCCCATGACGATGGCGATAGACAGAATCATCACAACAACAGCCAGGACGATGCCGATAAGAGCAACCGTCAGACTGGGAGAGCCTTTCTGCTGTTGCCCGCCCTGAAGCCTCATTCGCCGTGCTATGTACCATTCGTGATTCATTCTTTTGCAAAATTAGGCATAATTCGGGAATTATATCTATATTTGTGGAAAAATCAAATTCAAGCGTTATGATAAAACGATTTTTCTTTTCAGTCCTGATGGTCCTGCTGGCTTTGGCCGGACAGGCCGATGTGGTGAAACTTGCTATCCTTAGCGATATTCATGTGACCCCTGGCAATGCCAATGAGGGTAAACTGCGAGAAGCGGTTGCTGAAATCAACGCCACCTCTGTGGATGCCGTGTTGATGACCGGTGACCTGACCAATGAGGGCAGCGATGAACAGCTGAAAAATGTCAAGGGCATCCTTGACGGCATCACTCATCCACTTTATGTCATCCCTGGCAATCACGAGAACAACTGGAGTCAGAGCGCCTGCAAGACGTTCAACGATTTGTGGGGCACAGACCGCTTCGTCTTCAC
>DAIREJ010000097.1:5554-8590 GCA_036795635.1 Sodaliphilus sp. | reverse complement strand
CGGATCATGTCCATGTAGGCCAAACGACCAATGAGCATCAGCACAATGGCGAGCACCAGAACCACGGCGTTCAGCACCACGACGAGCATGATATAGTGCTTGGAGACCTGGGCGGGGGAGTAGCCGAGCAGCAGCAGGTCTTGGATTTTCTGGGTGTTCTTCTGCAGCAGCAGATAGATGCTCAACATCAGCACAAAGAACGACAGCAGGCTGATGATGATGCCCACGGCGATGACGATGCCGCTGATGACGGTGAGGAAGTAATTGGCCTTGCTCGAAGACATCTTGTCGCCGGCCACCTCATAGTGATGCTCGTCCATGTATTGCTCGATCTTGACATCGCCGGGCGTACTCACCTCGACAATGAGGCGCTGAGGATGTTGCTCGAGGCCCGTGCCGTAGCGCTGGTTGGCCCATTGCATGAATTCCTCGGGGACGATGACGGTGTTCATGCGGTTGGAGAAGCCCACGATGTGTCCCGGCATGTGGTCGCGCACCCCGTTGCCACTCAAGGTGAACTCCAGCGGAATCATCTCGGCTTGGCCCTCGCTGATGCGGGGCATGCCCTGGGTGGAGGCGAAGCCGAAGTTGTAGAGCGACAGGTAATCGCGTGAGATGATCACGGGCACCTCGGGTTTGTCGGGGTTGAAGCCCCATTCGTCGGGATCGATGTCAAGGAACTCGTCGGGGATGGCCTCGAAGAAGAACTGGGTGTGCATCGCGTGTCCACTGCCCACGCCCAATTGCGCGTCGATGGCGAAGTCACTGTTGAGGAATCGGCCCACCTGTCGGCACCACGGCTGCTGTTCCAGGTCGCTGATGTCGCCGTCGCTGAACTCGCCGTTATTGCCCATCATCGCACCGGCACCGGTGACGGCACGGGTGATGATGAGATAGTCCTTGCTGATGAAACTCTCCTCGTCGTTGAACACGGGGCGCACATCGCGGTAGAACTGCACAGCGAGCAGCACGATAGTCAACCCGATGAGGTTGGCGATGGCAAAGCCGATGAGCTGTCCCTTGCTGATGTGCTGACGCAGCAGTTTCCAGATGATATTGTTCATTGTTCTTTTTTCAGTTGTCAGAGGTTGAAGGAGGAATCGACATTCATTTTCAGGTGGTTGCCCACCGAGGTGGCGATGACCCCGACGCCCTGGCGTTGTGCTTCTTTAATGATGATGTCGGCGACGATGCGGTTGTTCTCGTCGTCGAGGTGACTGACGGGTTCGTCGAGCAGGATAAAGTCACACGGCTGGCACAACGTGCGGATGATAGCTACACGTTGCTGCTGCCCGATGGAGAGTTTCGAGGCCAGGCTGTCCACTTTGCCGGCAATACCCATCGCTTCAAACAGGCGGAGGATTTCTGCGCGGCTCTTGAAGCCCGTGAGGCGGTTTTTCAGTTCCACATTCTCCAGTGCGGTGAGTTCGCCAAACAGGCGCATGTCTTGCGGCAGATAGGCGATGTGGCGCTGTCGCACGTCGCACCAGTCGGCAATGCTGAGCGAGCGGATGTCCTTGCCGTCGAAGGTGATGTCGCCGCTGTAATCCTGGCGGTAGCCGTAGATGTAGCTGCACATCGACGATTTGCCGGTGCCGCTCTCGGCGCTCACCAGGTAGCGCTTGCCGCGCTCCAGCAAGATGTCTTGCAACCACACCTCGCTGTGGATGCCGTCTTGTCTGGCAAACACGCGGGGTAGGGTGTTATTGAGTCTGATGGTTTCCATTTTTCTCACAGATATTGTTTCCGTGGTAAGGCTCGACGTGGATGTTCGTCATCACCTCACCCAGGGCTTCGATCAATTGACGCTCGATACTGCGGGTGATGTCGTGGGACTGCACCACGCTCAACTCACCGTCCACCTTAACGTGGATATCTACCACGCGCAGGTTGCCGTTGCGGCGCGTGCGCAGATTGTGGAACGCTTTCACGCCGGGAGTCGCCGTTACTATGGCAGCAATCTTGTCCTGCTCGTCCTGCGGCAGCGCCACCTCGAGCAGCTCCTCGATGGCAGGGCGACCCAGACGGTAGGCCAGCACCAGGATGAGCACACTCACCGCAATGGCGGCAAGCGGGTCAAGCATGCGCCACCGTTCGCCCAGGAACATCGCACCCGCCACGCCCAGCAGGGTGGCAGCGGTTGAGAGGGCGTCGGCACGATGGTGCCAGGCGTAGGCCTTGAGGGCACTGCTTCCCGTCTTGCGGCCTTTGAGCCGCGTGTAGTGGTACAGACTCTCCTTAACGACAACGGCAATGATACCCACGATTAAAGCGATGTTGCGCGGACGTTCCAAAGTCTCACCATGGAACGATGACCACACGTCCTGCACACCTTCGACCATCAGCCCCAGAGCGACAACCACCAGGATGATGCTGATGAGGAAGGCGGCTAGCGTCTCATACTTGCCCCGGCCGTAGCGGTAACGCTCGTCGATGCCCTTGCCCGACAGACGCACCATCGCATAGACCAGGGCATCGGTCACCGTGTCGCTGATGCTGTGGATGCCGTCGGCAAGGATGGCGCTGGAACGCCCCAGGATACCAGAGGCGATTTTCAGTGCCGACAGGCCGATGTCAAAAGTCATGCCCACGAGGGTGCAACGCTTTTCCTCGCGGTTCTGCCTCGTGGCATGCTGATTGATATTACGGTCGTCATTCATTGTCAGGGCACAAAATTACTCAAAACCTTCCATACCACATATCAATTAGCTTATAAATTCTAAGTTTCAATTTGTAAGTGAAATTTTTGGCTTGTAGTTAAATAAGTGATAGAAGTAACTAATATAAAGTTATTTACATTGATTGATTCTCTAAATAGGAGGTCGGTCGTCAATTTTGTCTTGTCATCATTTGTTGAAAAATATTGATAAATAAAAAGAAATAATTTGCCATTCATGATAAAGTGTTGTAATTTTGCGAGTCCAAAAATAAGCCAAAACATCAAGTTTTTTTATATTGTAATTAATTACCATTTTTTAGCTTATGAAAAAATTATTATTCATTGTGACTGTCGCTCTCGCGGCATTGTCTTTGTCG
>DAIREJ010000097.1:4630-5544 GCA_036795635.1 Sodaliphilus sp. | reverse complement strand
ACCTTCCCAGGCTAAGGCCGCAGCAAACGCGTTTCTTAACAAACAAGTAGCCACAGGGCAGATGAAAGCCTCTGCAGCTTCTAATCTCCAGCTCGTCAAGGCTGAAAAATCGGTAGCCAAGCCTTCGGCAGTGGACTACTACATCTTCAATTCAGCAAAATCCTATGTGGTAGTTGCCGGTGATGATGAGGCTCCCCAGATCCTGATGTACGGCGACGAGGGTGCTCTCGACCTGAACAACATTCCTCCCGGCATGCAGTGGTTGCTCAACAAGTATAAATTTCAGATTGACGGCCTCAAGGCCGGCACCAGGGTGCCCGTGAAACTTCCCAAGTTTGCTACTACTCCCGTTGCTCCCCTGGTAAACGCCAACTGGGACCAAGACGCTCCTTACAACAACATGTGTCCCTCCAGTGGCGGCAGGCATGCCTACACCGGCTGCCCAGCCACTTCGTTGGCTATGTGCTACTACAAGTGGAAATGGCCCTACACCTATCCTGCAGTGGCCGCCATCAACAGTTCAACTTCTGGAGGTCTGTCGGCTGCCGCTCTGGGAGAGCGTGCTGCCGATTGGGATAACATCATCGATGAGTATACCGGTCCCCCTAACTACAACTCTACCGCCGAACAGAAGGAAGCCGTGGCATGGCTGATGCGCTATGCCGGCCAGGCCATTCCTGATTATATGTACGGCACCAGCGCCAGTGGCGCCAACGACCCCGAGATCTACCAAGGCTGCCTCAACATGGGCTACACCGACGCTCAGTACCTCCTGCTCACCGAGCTCGTTAGCTCTGGTTGGACCTACACCAATGGTCCGCAGCAGTACACCGATGCCGAATGGAACACTTATATGTTGAACGAGCTCCACAATGGCCGTCCCATCGAGTATCTGGCCTATGACGTGAGTGGCT
>DAIREJ010000097.1:3381-4589 GCA_036795635.1 Sodaliphilus sp. | reverse complement strand
GCGACAGCAACGGCTATTGCACGCTGCACAACTTCACTACCGCTAATGGCGCTACCCCTGGTCAGTCTGGCTCTTATGTCTTCAACTATGGCGAGGCCATGATCATCGGCATTGAGCCTCCTGCAGGTGCGCTCACCGATCCCCGAATCAAGACCAACGTCACCACCATCGACATGAACACCATCGTGAACAATCCTGTGACGGCCACCTTCACCGTTAACGGTTACAACCTCACCGAGGGCGTGAATCTGACCATCAGCGGCGATAACGCCTTCTCGATGGATATCACCAACATCACTCTTGCTCAACTCGAGAACACGGTGACCGTTACTGTGACCTACAATCCCACAACCCCCGGCAACCAAGAGGCAACCATCACCTTGTCTAGCGAAGGCGCCGAAAACGTCACCGTCAAGCTCAACGGTATTGCCGAGCTCGAGACCTATGCTCCCGAGATGCTCGAAGCCACCAACATCACCTCCACCTCGTTCAAGGCTGTCTGGACCGACGAGACGCCTGCCGAGAACGTCGAGAGCTACACCCTCTATGTGAGCGCCGAGCCCTTCAAGCCCGCTGTGGCCCTGCTCGACAGCATCGACTGGTCTCCTGGTGTCGCCGTTGTACCTGCAGGTTGGACTGCAGTGGGTCTGAATGATTATAGTTCCAACAGCGCTTGCTACTTGAGCAATAGCGGCTATGTTCAGAGTAAAACCTACGACCTCACTGGCTATGACAAGGTGACCGTGATGGTTTACTCCGAGCCCTACGGTTCAGGCAACAGCATCACCGTGGCAACCAGCGTTCAGACCAAGACCACTAACATGTCCAGCAATTCCCAGTTCAGCTGGTACACCTTCGTTCTGGATTGCGCTACCAGTGACTATGTGAAACTCACCACCAGAGGTCTGCCCGACTTGAGGTACATGAAGGTATATGCTGGCGACCTGACCGAGGCTCAACAGCTCAGGGCCAGTGAAACCGGTGATGAGAATTATCGCGTCATCACAGGTATCACCGGTAAGAACTACACTGTTACCGGTCTTACCGAGAACGGTTCCTTCTACTTCTATGTTATGGCTAACTACATCGATGGCGGTACTGGCGACAGCAACGTTGAGGAGGTGACCTTGTTCGAGAACACTCCCGCTTTCTTGCGTGGTGATGTGAACGGTGACAACAAAGTTAACATGGACGACTTGACCGCTCTG
>DAIREJ010000097.1:0-3371 GCA_036795635.1 Sodaliphilus sp. | reverse complement strand
ATCAGCTATCTGGTGAACGCTTCGCCCGTTAACCAAGAAGGTGCTGCTGCGTGCAACAATCCTGACGATACCACTGATGTCAGCATGGATGACTTGACCGCCCTGATCGACTATCTGGTTTATGGCCAGTGGGACAACTGATTAGTGCTCAAGAATAAGCATTGATTTTTTATGGATGCGGGCTCCTCAATCGAGGGGCCCGTATCTTTTTCTGGGGAGGGTTTTGCGACGGTCATGGAATGTGCCTCAATGAAGGTTTTGTCTTGAGAATTCGCTCACCATGCTCGGGAAAGCCGTCGATTATATGTTATTTTTCTGTAAAACAGGCATTTTTTATAGCAAATGTCAAAAGAAAAATTTGGTTGATTCAAACTCCTGTTATAAATTTGCAGGCTGAAAACCATCATATAAAGAGACTTAAAGACTTAAATACTTTAATACTTTAATATATTTTAATCAACACAAATCATTTATGAAGAAATTCTTATTCCTGTTGACAGCCATTGCTATGGCTATGTCAATGTGGGCTGCACCTGTTGATCAGGCGACAGCTCAACGAAAGGCCCAACAGTATTTGGCCAACAAGATGTATGCCGGACAGATCATGGCGCCGACAGCATTGAACCCAGTCCTGGCAAAGACCGAGTATGGAGCCGGAAAGAGCAAAGCTCCGGTTTATTACATCTTTAATACTTCGACCACCTATCTGGTGATGTCGGCCGATGACCGTGCCGAGGAAATTCTCATGGTGGGTGATGCGCCCCTTGATGATTTGGATCGTATTCCCGACGGGTTGCAGTATCTCCTTGATTGCTACAAGGAGCAACTGTCATTCCTGATTGATAATCCCAGCTTGAAGGTGACGAGGGCCTCTGATGCTCCTATGATGCGTGATGTGACTTACGGTCCTCTGCTGACCGCCAACTGGGACCAGGACGCTCCGTATTACAATCAGTGTAAATTTACCCGTAATGGTACCACTTACCAGTGTGTAACGGGTTGTGCAGCAACCTCTGCTGCTATGGTGATGTACTACTGGAGGTATCCAGCATCGGTTAGTGCATTGTCTTCATATAATGGATACTTGAATATTGGCACCACTAGTGACAATTTAGTTAACTTCACCTATCCTGCTTTGGAGGCTACGACTTTCGACTGGATTAACATGAGGGATAATTACAACAGCTCATCTTCCTCGGCCTCTAAGACTGCTGTGGCTACACTGATGCGCTATATCGGACAGGCTGAACAAATGGTATATGGTAGATCGGGTGTCGGTAGTGGACAATACAACTCCCAGCTCGTTGCTACAATGTTTAAAAATTGGGGCTATAAATCCTCGGCTCGCTTGGTGAATAAATCATCATATAACGAAACAGCTTGGGCTAACTTGATTATTGCCGAGATGGCGGCAAACCGTCCCGTTGTGTATATGGGTTCAGATCCTGATGAAGATGCTGGCCACGCTTTCAACGTGGATGGTTACCGCGACAGTGACAGCAAGTTCCATGTGAATTTCGGATGGAGCGGCTATGGTAATAATTGGTATTTGATGAATGCATTCACCTATAGCGGTTCAACTTTCAGTGATGGCCAGCGGGCAATCATTGGCATCGAGTCTCCTCATGGTCTGCCTGAAACTCCTTACTTCGAGGTCAATCCCACCTCGCTGACATTCACTGCCGAGGCTGGCCAGACGGTGACACAGACCTTCACCATCACTGGTGGTAACCTCATCAACAATATCACGCTTTCCAAGAGTGGTAATGCTGCTTTCACCATCTCTCCCACAACCATCACTCCCGCTCAGGCCGAGGCCGGCGCAACCGTCACTGTGACCTATGCACCCACTGCAGCAGGCACCCAATCGGCAGCTATTGCAGTGAGCTGTGATGGTTTGACGACTAAGACCGTAACTATATCTGGTACCTCTACAGGTAGCGCCCCCTCTGTTCCCACCCTGACTGCTAATCCCACGTCGTTGACGTTCAATACCGAAGTGGGCACCCCCGTTACCCAGACCTTTGTTGTGACGGGTGCTAACCTTACCGCCTCCTATGCAACGTTGACGGTGAGCGGTACGGGCTTCTCCATCAACAAGACGACAATTACCAGGACTGCACTCGCCAGCGGTTCTACCGTCACCGTGACCTATAATCCCACTACATCGGGCACACACACGGGTGTTGTGACGATTGCGAGCACTGGCGCTGAATCCAAGACTGTGACTCTCACAGGTACGGCAACGGCTGCACCCATGCTCACGGTTGATCCCACCTCGTTGAGCTTCACCACCGAGGTTGGTGCCTCTGTGACCAAGACCTTTACCGTTACGGGCTCTGATTTAACTGGTAATGTGAATCTTGCCGTGAGTGGTACGGGCTTTGCTATCGATAAGACCACCATCAACAAGAATGATGCTACCAACGGTGCTACTGTTACTGTGACCTACAGTCCCACTGCAGCTGGCACCCACACGGGTACCGTAACCCTTACCAGCAATGGTGCTGCTACCAAGACTGTTGCCTTGAGTGGTACTGCAACCTCGACACCGACACTCTCGGCTAACCCCACCTCGTTGACGTTCAATACCGAAGTAGGTACGCCGGTAACCAAGACGTTCACATTGTCAGGTGTATATCTTCTGAATTATGCGGTGAATCTCTCAGTGAGCGGTACAGGCTTCTCTATCGACAAGTCCAGTGTTACAGCTGCCGAGGCCGGCAATGGCACCACGATTACCGTGACCTACAATCCCACTGCAGCTGGCACCCACACGGGATCTGTAGTTATTACCACTACTGGCGCTCAGCCTGTCACTGTGGCATTGAACGGTACAGCTGCTGAGCCCGTCCGCACTATCACGGCTAATCCCACTGCGCTGAACTTCAACGCGCTTGTTGGTGAGACCCAGACAGCTACCTTCACTGTAACTGGCGAGAACTTGACTGGTCCGTTGACGCTGAACGTAAACAATAACATCTACAGCGTTCAACCCACGACCATCAGTGTTGCTGAGGCTACGGCTGGCAAGACCGTCACCGTGACCTATGCTCCCACAGCGTTCGGCATCACCAATGCTACTGTAACCATCAGCGGTGGCGGTGCTCCCGCAGCTACCGTTACCTTGAACGGTCAAGCCGACCTCGTGAAGTATGCTCCCGTGATGCTGCCCGCCATCGAGGATTACATCAATCTCACTTCGTTCCGCGCTGACTGGACCGACGAGACTCCTGCCGCTAACGTGACCAGCTACACGCTCGAGGTAACTCCTAAGGCTGTAGCTCCCGCAGTAGAGCTTCTCAGTTCAATCGCCGGTACCGACTTCCCAAGCACATCCACCTATTATGACATCACGTTGCCCGCTCCTT
>DAIREJ010000096.1:972-8689 GCA_036795635.1 Sodaliphilus sp. | reverse complement strand
AACCATCGGGGAGATGTTGCCGCCACCATTACCGCGGTCATCTACGATGAGTGCCTCCTTGTCGGTCTGGGCAAAGAAATAGCGAGAGAATTCACGAAGTCCTTCAGGACCCATGTCAGGGATATAGACATAACCCACGCGTCCGCCAGTCTTCTCGCTCACGTAGTCGATGTTGTGCTGCACCCACTCATAGTGATAGAGTGGATACTCGTCCTGGATGGGCTTCACAACCACCTTGCGATCGCCATTGATCGTCAATTCGGTCATCACGTCGGCCTTGTCACGAAGCAGGGTATAGATATTGGAAACACCCTTGGTTGATACACCATCCACGGCAGTAATGACATCACCCTCCTTGACATTCATGCCTGGTTCGAGTAGAGGTGAACGCAACGACTCGCGGTCGGGGGCGCCTTTCAGAATCTTCTTGATCTTGAAGCCGTCGGCAACCTGTTCCATCTCGGCACCAAGCATACCGATGTTGTGCTGGTCAACAGTAATGTGGTCACCACCATCGACATAGGCGTGTCCTACAGCCAATTCACCGATCATACCGCCGATGACGTAGGTCAAGTCCAGACGGTTCTTGACATAGGGCAGCAGGGCGGCATATTTGTCATGCATGGCCTGCCAGTCAACACCGTGCATGTTCTCGAGGTAGAAACCGTCGCGATAGGCACGCCAAGCCTCGTTGAATATCTGTTCCCACTCTTGGTCATAGTTCACCGTGGCAATCATGTCGTCGAGATTAACTTCTTCGCTCAGGTCGGCCTTGCGGGGTGCCAGGGGAGCGATATAGAGTTTATCACCTTTCATGAATGCGGCGGTCTTCATGTCAGCCGAAGTAATCATGAAAACCTTGTCGGCTACTACCTCGTCCTTTTGCTCGGCAAAATCATAGACATGCACGCTGCCGCGACCACTATACCACAAGTGGCTGCCGTCACACACGAAGCCGCCATAGTTGCCTGTGCCAATCGGGAGTTTCACGATGCGGTCAGCGATGCCGTCAATGTCAATACGCACGGCATTATCATCGGCTTTTGCTTTGCCTTTTTTATCCTTGGGCGCATCTTTGGGGGCGTCTTTAGGTTGTTCATCACCTGCATTCACCTTGTCATCCTTCGGCAAGAATGGTGATGGGGTGTCCTTGGCAAGCGTTACAAGGTAAATGCCTTCCATCTCACGATAGGCGAAGTTCCACTCGATGTTGCTGTAGATGGGATTGAAGTCACGTGCCGATGCAAAAATCAAATATTTGCCGTCACTGCTGAATTCGGGTGAATTGCTGTCATACCAGCGGTCGGTAACCGGATACTCCTTGCGCTCGGCGATGTTATACAAATAAACCACACTGTACTCGTTTGCACCCATGCGGGAATAGGTGAGCCATTTGCCATCGGGCGAGAAACTGGGGGTAGGAATTTCGCTTAGTTCATCAGTCAACAAGGTTTGCTTGACAAGAGTCTTCACGTTAAGCAGCATCATGCGGTTTTTTCGGTCGGTATAGACAATCTGGCTACCGTCAGGACTCCATTTAAAGTCAAGGATGTATGTGTCATTATCTTTCGTCAGCTGGATAGCCTTGTCGCTGCCAACGGGCCTCATCCACAGTTCAGTCTCTCCGGTCTGGTCGCTGATGTAAGCGATGTTCTTGCCATCGGGACTCCAGGCTGCATCGCGCTCGTGCACACCAGGAGTGTGCGTGATGTTGCGCGTAACACCGTGTTTTGCGGGCACGTCAAATACCTCGCCACGAGCGCTGAGGACAATTCGACTGCCATCAGGGGCAAGGCTTCCAGCGGTCATGTTTTCACCCACCTTGCGTTGTTCCTCACGGGCGAAGTTGTTCTCGCTATTGAGATAGACCGTAATCTTTTCGCTGCGTTTAGTAGCGGGATCAAGCACGTAGAGGTAACCGCCATTCTCAAAGACAATCTTGCCACCACCGCAATTAGCAAACTTCACGTCATACTCGGTAAAGTCGGTCACCTTCTGCGTCGTACCGCTCTTGGTATTATACACGAAGATGTTCATGCGGTTGTCACGGTCGCTCATGAAGTAGATCTCGTCTCCAATCCACATCGGGTCAATGTCCTGGGCAATATTGTCGGTGATGTTAGTCACCGTTTTTTCCTGGGTGTCATAGATCCAGATGTCATCAGCCATACCTCCTTTGTAGTATTTCCAGGTGCGGAACTCACGAAAGACACGGTTATAGGCCATCTTCGTGCCATCGGCATTATAAGAGCAGAAACCGCCCTCGGGCAGTGGCAGTTGTTGTGACATACCTCCATCGATGGGAGCGCACCACAGTTTGCCGTCAAAGCTGTCGCTGATGCGGTTGCGGTAGATGACGCCCTTGCCGTCAGGTGTCCAAGTCATGGTGATATTGTTGGGACCCATACGATCGCCCCAATCGTCACGCGGGTTGGTTGCCGTGAACGTGATGCGTTTGGGTTCACCGCCCTGTGCAGGCATGATATACCCCTCGGTGTTGCCGTCATACTGACCAGTGAAAGCGATGGTGCGTCCATCAGGGCTATAGCGGGCAAACGCTTCATAACCTTTGTGAGAAGTGAGTTTGCGCGCCGTGCCGCCAGAGATGGGAACAGTGTAAATGTCACCGGCATAACTGAATGCCACTTCATTGCCGTTAGTGCCGGGGAAACGCAACAAGCGCCCCTCATCGGCTTGGCTTGTCATCGCGACAGTTGCGATAGCCGCCAATAGAAAGAATTTCATTTTCATTGTAATTGATTTTTAATTTATGCTAATGTTGATTTATCGCTTAATAATCCTCACGTGGTAGGGCTGACATGGCGAAAACGCCTTGGGAAGCCTGATCTGAGTGAACGTGATGACGTTCTCGCCCTTGAGGAGTTTCACATTCACCATGTTGCTATAGGCCAACCCATTGATGTTGATTTCGCCCGCACTGGTCATCACCAGTGTACCCATCAAGTGAGAATTGACCGACACCTCGCGAACGTCAAGAGTGCCAGTGGGATGGTAGCCCACATCCAGGAGGTAGTCACCACCTTGGGCCACAGTAATCGTGATGGACGTATGACCGCTCACACTATCGGGAAGGAAAGCGGTTTGAGGAGTCAGGTGGAAGTCAAGATGGGGTTTTGACATGTAGCCATGAATGTATTTACCTGCTATCTCAAGAGAATACTCTGCAAAACCTTCAACCTTCGGGAGCGCAAAGACAGAATCCTTGACAGTGCTCAACTCGCCGTTGGTTGACAGACAGTAAACGACACCCGGGACAAAGTCCACGATGCGACCGCTGTCACGGGACCACTCAACCGTGGGAATGGGAGGCAGGATAACCTCGTTGCGGTGAATAGTGACTTTGTTGCCCGAAGAAAGCGAGCCTTGCTCAAGGGTGATGACGATGCTGTGGTTCCCTTCGATGTCACATGGCACAAAGGCACTATCAAGCGGTTTGCCGTTATCAGTTATCGACTTGACTACGTTGCCTTGGCCCTTGACGGTGATGTCCAACACAGCACGGCGGTAGTTCAGTCCTTTCAGAAATTTATCCTTAGGCATACCGGTAGGCACTGTCGGCGAAAACTCAATCCCTTCGGAGGTGAAGTTCATACCCAAAAGTACGCGGATGACCATAGCGACATCAGACGCGCAAGTACCCAATTGGTCTGTGTCAATGCCTTGCATGCGTATCCCGCGTGATTGATAGAGCGCTTGGGCACGGTATAAGGCGCCCAGACCGCGCCTCAAAGCATTCTCATTGCCAGTGTAGGTTGCAGCGAGGTTCCACATTGCTTGAGTAGTGGCCCACGAGGCATTGACAAAATAGGGCTCAATGGGCGTGGAGGCAGGGTAGGTGACATTCACGCCATAGTCCGACACAGGAGTATTGGCAATGAGATGCTCGGCACGGTCATCGTCGGCAATACCCCACATGGCACACATCGCTTGAGAGGTGTTGTCGGTCAGCGGAGCCTGTCGCGGCACTGCCACGCCATAGAGGAAAGAGGAGTAGAATCCTTGTTCCTCGTTCCACAGATGTTGATTAATGCCGTCTTTGATGCGCTGGGCATCCTTCTGATAGTCATTTTCGATGCCGAGTTCTTCACCCATTTCGCTCAAGATAGCGTATGCGTTACCAATCAAAATATTGTTTCCTAACGCCATGCAGGCAAAGAAGTCGTTGTAAGTCATCCATGTCATGCGACGAGGTCCCAATGGACGTGCTGACGTGTAACCGGCACCGTGAATCAAGCCTGTACTGCGATCCAGGAGCACCTTGCTGCTGATGCCGAGCGTCTTCTCGATGACATGGTAGCAGTAGGCAAGCCACTGGCGGTCGCCCGTGACCTTGTAAACCTCCCAAGCGGCAGTCGCCCAACCGATATGGTCATTAACAACTGGCCACTGACCCTCGCGTTGCATGATGATGCTGTCACGGTCAACCATCGTCTTGAGCGTGGACATTGCCTGGTGGGGTTTGAGACAGGCCAGCGACAAGTAGATGGCACAGTACAGACGGCTGTAATTGTAAGAAGCAACAAAATTGCCATTCTTGTCAATGCCATCGGCGACACCTTCGACCGACATCTCATAAAGTGCGTCAATCAACGGCTGTCCACTCTTGAACTCTGGCATCATGGTTGGGCGTTCTTTGCGTTTGCGCCATGATTTGCCTTGTACAAATTTCACATCCAATGAATCAAGGCATCCATAAAGCGAATCCAGCCGCGCCATCGTCAGATTAGACGCAATGCGGTCCTTGGATTCGGGAATCCATGCCACAACCGAGTCTTCAATGATGCTGTCACCGGTGACCGTGAAAGAATCGTTTTGGACAATCACCTGATTGCTCATCTCTTTGCCTCGGCCACAGGCAAACAAAACCATGCTCACGGCAATCGCCGCAAGCACCCAGGTCAAGCTAAGCAATCTCCTGTCGCTCATTTCTACGGCAAAGATACACCATTTTTCTAATCTGCCTGCAACAACACCTGAAAAACCTACAATATTTGGCATTTCGCTCACCTTGCACTATCTTTGCACTATCTTTGCCAGCGCGATGAAATTGCTGAGAAGACATATCCTTTGCCTGATGACCGTATTGGTGGCACTGACCTCTCACGGTCAACAGGCTGCCGTGACGCAAATCACTGGACTTGTGCGTGATTCTCTCACACGTGAGGGCATCGCCTATGCCTCTATCTCCCTTATGGGCACCAGCGAGGGCACTATGGCTGATGATAAGGGCGGATTCATCATCAACACGCGTACTCATTTTTCAAAATTGCGTGTGACGGCCATGGGATATACTCCCAAAGAAGTGAATATCAAGCCAGGGCAGGGCAATGTGATGTTGGTTGACATGGTGCCCACAGGTGTGCAGCTGGGCGAGGTGGTCGTGCGCAAGGGAAAAGAGAAGTACAGCAAGAAGAATAACCCTGCTGTTGAGATGATCAAGCGGCTGCGAGAGCGGCGTGATGATAATGACCCGCTTCGTTATCCCAACTATGACTACACTCAATATGAACGCATGATGCTTGGATTCGGCAATTTGGATGACTTCATCAAGGATCAATCTCAACAAAACTGGGTTGAGCAATATGCCGATACATCATTGCTCACGGGCAAGCGTGTGCTGCCATTCTCTATCAAGGAGACCGTCGCCCGTGATCATTTCAACAAGGATGGTCACAAGCAGGTCATCCTCGGTTCAAAGAGCGCTGGCCTTGATGAACGCATCGACCAGGAAAACATCAAAAAAGTGCTTGACGATTTCATGGGCGAGATCAACATTTTCCAGAACGATATAACTTTGATGACCAACCGTTTTGTCAGTCCGTTGTCGCGCATTGCAGTCGATTTCTACAAGTTTTACCTTAATGACACGGTCATGGTAGATGGAGAACGATGCGCGGTGTTGAGTTTCGTGCCGTTCACACCGCAGACCTTCGGTTTCTTGGGCCGCCTCTACGTCTCGCTCGAGGACACGACGATGTTCATCAAGCGGGTATCGATGGGCGTTCCCCATGACATCAACCTGAATTATGTGGAGCGGATGAGTGTCGTTCAGGATTTTGATCGAGCTCCCAACGGATCCCGTCTCAAGACCAGGGACGATGTTGAAGTCAGCATGAAACTGATGCCGGGTTTGCCCGAAGTGTTCGCCCGCCGTGAGACCAATTACCGCAACCACAACTTCGAGCGACCCGAGGGCGGCGTGTTCAATTTCAAGGGTGAACAGCACAAGGAGGGCAGCGCGGCATATATGCCTGACGAGTTCTGGCAAGAGTACCGTCCGGCAGAAGTGCGCACCACCACAACCACGATGCAGAATCTGATGAAGCGATTGCGAGGCTCTAAACTATTCTACTGGGCCGAGCAGTTTGTTGTGCTCATGGTGAATGGCTACATCCCCACAGCCAAGGTGAGCAAATTTGACATCGGTCCCCTCAACACCATCATCAGCGGCAACTCACTGGAGGGACTGCGCCTGCGTCTGGGTGGCATGACCACCGTCAATTTGAGTCGCCACTGGTTTGCCCGTGGCTATGCCGCCTATGGCTTCCGTGACAAGAAACTCAAGTACATGGCGTCGCTTGAATATTCGTTCACGCCCAAGAAGGCACTAGATCAGGAATTCCCCATCCACCGCCTGCGTCTCACCCACAAGTATGATGTGGACAAGTTGGCGCAACATTATCTATATACCAATCAGGACAATATGTTCCTCACACTCCGGCGCCACAAGGATGTGCGTATTCAATACCTGCGCACCACACGCCTCGAGTACCGCCACGAGTGGTACAACCACTTCTCTATCACACTGGGCATCGAGCACAACATCCACGAAGCGACGCAATATGTGCCTTTTATCTATGCCGACGGCTCATCACGTCATCGTTACACCCAGGCCGGTTTCACCGCACGTCTGCGCTTCGCTCCCGGTGAGACATTCTATCAGACGCGATCTCACCGCATCCCCATCAACATGGATGCTCCCATCATCACCTTGAATCAGACCTATATGCCCAAAGGATTCATGGGCAGCCTGCATGAGGTGAACAAGACCGAACTGGGATTGCAGAAGCGTTTCTGGTTCTCGGCCTTCGGCTATGCCGACGTTATCGTCAGGGGCGAGAAGGTGTGGAGCCAAGTCGGTTATCCCGACCTGCTGATGCCAAACGTCAACCTTTCTTACACCATCCAGCCTGAGAGTTTCACCCTGATGAAGCCCATGGAGTTCATCAACGACCAGGCCCTGTCGTGGGACCTTACCTACTGGGGTAATGGCATACTGATGAACCGTCTGCCCTTGATCAAGAAACTGCGGTTGCGCGAGGTCCTCACCCTGCGTGGCTTGTGGGGTAGCTTGAGTGACAAAAACAACCCCGCTAAGAGCAATGACATCTTCCAATTCCCTGCTGATGCCCTGTGTCAGCCCATGGGAGACAAGCCTTATATGGAAGCAGGTGTAGGCCTCGACAACATCCTCACCATCCTGCGCGTGGACTATGTGTGGCGCATCAACTACCGCGACCATGCCGGCACCGACCGCCAGGGCGTCCGCGTCCAACTCCACTTCAACTTCTAACCTCTTTAAGCCTCAAAATCAGGGCCCACTACTTTAAAGGCGAGACTGATAATCCTCCTGTACTTTCAAATATATAGTTCGTATCAACTGCGCCATTTGATTCTGCTTCGGCAACGACAACAA
>DAIREJ010000096.1:0-962 GCA_036795635.1 Sodaliphilus sp. | reverse complement strand
AATCAACAGTATTATGTACTCCATGCGTTTCCATCTAATCAGTAAAGATAAAAAAACTGCTACAATCCAGAACATATCAAAAAAAACACTTGATTTATCGTTTTTTTTGCGAACTTTGCCAAAGAATATTACAAACGATTTTCAGTGAAAATATAATTATTTTAATATGAATAAGCCATCTTTTTTTAGAGTAACACAACTTTGGGAAATAATAGATACAATTCTTCAAATGAAGAATTGTAAAGTTACTGGGGTTAATTATATTCCTGTTAATAATGAAATATATTTAGGACCAGATCACAGGCTACATTTATTGTTCCAAAGCGTTTTTAATAGGGACTTAAACAATGATTTTTCTGGAGCACTCCCAGAATTGAAACTCTTAAAAAACGACATCACATTCGTGGTGCCTCAAGGTTATTCCGCCTTTGATTGCAATCTAATTGTTTGCCCTAATAAAACACAAGAATTGAAGATAAAAATCAACAGATTAGACTCTGGAAACATTGAAGACAAATCTAAAAGTTATTGGCGCTACGTTTATCCTATTAATTCAGAAGGGTGGCTCTTAAGAATTAGTTCTCAACCATATATTAATGATAGAGGAGAACATGTGATGGGGTCTTATTTGAAGCCAATTTTGGTCAATAGTGAGATGCATGTTTTCGTATCCAAGCAAAATTCAGTCAGGTGATCTAATAGATTCTGACGAAATGCACAAAAGGGTAATATCAATAACTACCGCTCTTGGGTTGATTACAGGTTATAAATATGGTGACTATCGTTTTAAAATGAGAAGTGATGACGTGAATTTTAACTCCATAAAGAGTATTTCTTTTGAAACCTTAGATAATACCAAACGTTGTAATTATCGTATTATTAATAATCGATGGGTTGACACATATAGCTTATTAGGACGGTTCAAATACCAGAAATATGCACAAAAGATGTTGGCAACAAGT
>DAIREJ010000095.1:1811-8790 GCA_036795635.1 Sodaliphilus sp. | reverse complement strand
AAAGCTCCTTTTCGTCAAGGATAAGGAGCTTTATGTGTATATTCACGGCATCACTGGCTACTATCCGCGAAACATAGAGCTGTACAAGCTCGCACTGGTGCATCGCAGCAAGCCGCTGCAGCTGCCCGACGGGCGATGGACCAATAACGAGCGGCTCGAATACCTGGGCGACGCAGTTCTAGACCTCGTCGTCGCCGACTACTTATACCACCAGTTTCCCCGCAAGCACGAGGGATTCCTCACCTCCACGCGCGCCAAGATTGTGCAGCGCGAGAGCCTGAACCGCATCGGACATGCCTTCCACCTCGACGCGCACGTCCGTGCGGCGACACACACCACATCACACAACAGCTACATTAACGGAAACGCGCTGGAGGCACTCGTCGGGGCGTTCTACCTCGACCACGGCTATAAGCGAAGCCACCTTTTCATCGTCGAACGCCTCATCAGCCAACACTTAGACCTCGCTGAACTGGTGAAGACCGACCAAAACTTCAAGTCGAGGCTCATCGAGTGGACGCAGAAGTACCACCTCACCATCGAGTACGAACTTGTAGACACCATTAATGACCAGAACAACAATCCCGTCTTCAAGACGGCAGTCATCATCGGTGGGCAGTATGCAGCCGATGGTACTGGCTACAGCAAGAAAGAGTCGCACCAAAATGCCTCAAAGAAGGCTCTCGAACGTCTGCGTACCGACACCACCTTTAAACAACAAGTCCTCTCCAACGAAGGGGACAACCAAGACCACCACATTTAACCAGAATCGGGTTTGATGCAAAGCAAACGAACAACATGAAACACGCGAAGCAAGAAAAAAGCTTCGCGTGTTTTGTTACGTTTTGCGGTGGTTTATTGCTTGGCAGCAATCCCTAATTCTTAATTCTTATTCCTTAATCCCTAACCCTTTCTGCCGGCGGTGCCAGGCGAAGAACCACGATAAGGCGATGATGACAACCACGAGAGCCGCAGGCCAAGCGATGTACCGGTCAAGCGCCAATGCCTGCGGCGAAACAAGCAGGAAGACCGTACACACGGCAGTCATCACCAAAGCGGGGATGAGTGTTACGACGTAAGCCTTGCCTTGACGGGCGAGGTAGACGGTGAGTGCCCACAGGGTGAACACGCTCAAGGTCTGGTTGCTCCATCCAAAGTATTGCCATAGCACATTGAAGCCATCGGGGTTGCTGATTTGCCACATCAACAGGCCAAAGGTTACGGCAAACACCGGCACACATATCATCAGGCGGTTGCGCACTGTGCGCTGGTTCAGATGCAATGCCTCGGCGATAATCAGTCGCGCACTGCGCAAGGCGGTGTCACCACTGGTGATAGGAGCCGCCACAACACCCAGCATCGCCAAGATGCCACCAAAGATACCCAGCCAACCCGTACACACCATCTTCACTACTGTGGGCGCGCTAAAGTACTGGATGAGCGTTTTACCATCGTCTGCGGCAAACTGCGACAAGAAAGCCTCAACCTGTTCGGCCGGCACCACCTCGCGCCAACCACCATAATAGAAGAAATAGCTCGACACACTAGCCCAGATGAGCGCGACCAAACCCTCGGTTATCATAGAACCGTAGAATATTTTGCGACCCAGGCGCTCGCTCTTCAGGCACCGTGCCATCATGGGCGACTGGGTGGCGTGGAATCCGCTGATGGCGCCACACGCGATGGTGATGAACAGGCAGGGGAAGATGGGGTTCTTCTGCAAGAACGCCACAACGCCCAGGGCGTCCTTCCCGCCCACCTGCTGCGATTCGTACCATGGGGTCATGTTGCCCAAGTCCCACAATTCGGGCAGATGCGGCATCTTCACCAGCATCACCCCCAACAACGCCACGGCCATGAACAACAACGACACGGCGAACACGGGATAAATCTTGCCGATAATCTTATCAATGGGCATCATCGCCGCCACCAGGTAATAGACAAAGATAATGACTATCCACATCACCTGGCTGCCGGTGATGCCCTCAAGGATGATGGCGGGGCTATAGACAAACACCGCGCCCACCATGAGCATGAGCAGCACGGTAAATGCAAGCATCACCTTGCGTGCCACACTACCCAGATTGTCACCAATGAGCGTGGGCAGGTTAGCGCCGTCATGCCGCATCGAGAGCATGCCACTGAGGTAGTCATGCACAGCACCAGCAAAGATGCATCCAATCACGATCCACAGGAAAGCGGCAGGACCGAACCACATACCCATAATAGCACCAAAGATGGGGCCCGTTCCGGCTATATTCAGGAACTGAATCATGAACACCTTCCAAGTAGGCAGGGCAACATAGTCCACGCCGTCGGCAAGGCGCGTAGCAGGAGTCTCGCGGTCATCGGGAGCCACAATACGCTCGATGATGGCACCATAGATAAAGTAGCCCATCACAAGGGCAACGATACTGATGAGGAATGAAATCATATCTTGGTAAAATAGGGAAAGTGCAAAAATACGATTTTTTTCCGAGACGGGGTCTATAATGTCAATAATTCTTCGTAACTTTGCACAACTAACCATCGTCGCATCGCCATATTGCCGAGCACACTTGATTGTGCGTGCATTATGATTGTGCATTGAAATAAATGAGCAACTATATCGTATCGGCTCGGAAATACCGGCCAGCCAGTTTTAACACAGTCGTCGGCCAGCAGACGCTGACCCACACACTGAAGACTGCCATCGCCAGTGGCCGTCTGGCACATGCCTACCTGTTCTGCGGCCCTCGCGGCGTGGGCAAGACCACCTGCGCCCGCATCTTTGCCAAGACCATCAACTGCGAGCACCCCACCGCCGACGGTGAGGCTTGCAACGAGTGCGCATCGTGCCGCGCGTTCAACGAGCAGTCGTCGTTCAACATCATCGAGATGGACGCCGCCAGCAACAACGGTGTCGACGCCATCCGTGACCTGACCGAACAGGTACGCATCCCGCCCCAAGCCGGACGTTACAAAGTATATATCATCGACGAGGTACACATGCTCTCGGCGGCGGCGTTCAACGCGTTCCTCAAAACGCTGGAGGAACCACCCGAATATGCCATCTTCGTGTTGGCAACCACCGAGAAACAGAAGGTAATCCCTACCATCTTGTCGCGCTGCCAAATTTATGACTTTGCCCGCATCACGGTGCCTGACATCGTCCAGCAGCTGCAGTACATCTGCCAAGAAGAAGGCGTGACCGCCGAACCCGCCGCACTCAATGTCATTGCGCAGAAGGCCGACGGAGCCATGCGCGACGCACTTTCCATCTTCGACCAGGTCACCGCGTCGAGCCAGGGCAACATCACCTACCAAAGCGCACTTGACAACCTCAACGTGCTGGACTATGAGTATTATTTCCGTTTGGTCGAGGCATTTCTGGCGGGTGACGTGCCGCAAACATTGCTCATATATAAAGAGGTTCGAGACAAAGGCTTCGACTCGCAATTCTTTATCAACGGTTTGGCGCAACATCTGCGCGACCTGATGGTGGCAAGTACGCCACAGACCATCGGGCTGCTTGAAATGAACGAGGAAGTGGGGCAACGCTATGTGCTGCAGGCAGCGAAACTGGGTCCACGATTTTATTACCAGGCACTGGATTTGTGCAACACCTGCGACCTGAACTACCGAAACGCCACCAACAAACAACTGTTGGTCGAGTTGACACTCATCAAGCTATGCCAGATTGTTAGCGTCCCCCCTCAGTCACCCCCGAAAGGGGGAGGCATTAAGCCTATTCAAGCGACGTCAGCGCCCACCACAACATCCTCCACGCCTACCCCAGACCCCCCTAAAGAGGGGGTTGCACCGAGCGGGAGCAAAACTGAACTTCCCCCCATTCAGGGGGAAGTGAAGAGGACGACCGAAGTGAGAAGTGCAAAAAACATCGTCTCCAACCAGCCCCGCATCCTAGTGAATGCGCAACAACAAGCAACACCTTCAGTAGCAGCCGAATCGGCCGAACCCTTCACACCCGAACAACTGCAACAGGCATGGCAGGGCTATATCGACCAAAACCCGCATGAGAAGGTTACTATCTCATCCATGCGTACGGCACAACTGCGGCAGGTCAACGAGACCACCTATGATGTCGTGGTCGAAGGACAGGCTCAGGCCGAGTCCTTTGAGAGCAGCAAAACGAAAATCATGAAACATCTGCGCGATGCGCTGCACAACGACATGATAGCTCTTGACATCAAGGTGTCTGATAGCCTGGAGGATCACCGAATCTTCACGCCACGCGAGGTAGTCGAGGACATGAAACAGCGACGACCCGACTTTGTACCCTTTATCGAGTCATTCCAGCTGGGACTCGCTTAACCTTTTTCATTGAAGAAAAAACTAAATTGATTGTCTTAAAAACCCAGTTTCGTCGAATATTAAAAAAAATCATTTCAAATAATTTGGAGAAACGCCATTTCATTCTCTATCTTTGCATTGAAAATGAACATGCACTCATCATGCTAATTGGTTTTTAAGGTTACAAAAAACATAGAATAGTAATAGTTTTTAATCATCAATGTGAAGCTTGCCCACTGTGTTGTGAAACACGGTGGGCAAGTGTTTTTTGTCCTCCCCCTCTTCAGGGGGGACCGAGGGGGGGCTGAACACTACTTCACCTGTACGCCGGGACGCACTGGTCCAGTGGGACCGATAACAACCAGACGGCCGTCGGCATCCTCGGCACTGAGAATCATTCCCTGGCTCTCGACACCCATCATGGGACGCGGCGGAAAGTTGGCGATGAAGCACACCTCCTTACCCACTAGTTCTTCGGGCTCATAGTAGAGCGCGATGCCACTCACAATGGTGCGGCCGCCCATGCCGTCGTCGATGCGGAACTTGAGCAGTTTCTTGGCCTTCTTAATCTTCTCGCACTCCACGACCTTGCCGACACGGATGTCCAGCTTCATGAAGTCGTCGTAGGTACACTCCGCTGCCACGGGTTCGGGCTGGTAGTTCTTCAGAATGTTCTCCTGCTTGATGCGCTCCAGGCGGTCTTTCTGCGCTTGGATGACCTCGTCAGAAATCTTCTCGAACAACAGTTCAGGCTTTTGGATACTTGCTCCGGCAGCCAGAATGTCAATCTCGCCCAACTTGTCCCAACGCACCTCGCCCAGACCGAGCATGTTACGCAACTTCAGCGCACTGAACGGCAAGAATGGCTCAAAAGCGATGGCGAGGTTGGCACAGATTTGCAGTGCCACGTGCAGGATGGTCTCCACACGCGCCATGTCGGTTTTCGCCAACTTCCACGGCTCGGTGTCGGCAAGGTACTTGTTGCCAATACGCGCCAGGTTCATCGCATCCTTCAATGCCTCACGGAAGTGGAAGTTCTCAATGTTCTCTCCCAGCGTCTGCTTCACACCCTTGAACTCGGCCAATGTAGCAAGGTCATAATCGTTGAGCGTGCCTAGTGCAGGTATTACACCGTCGAAATACTTGTGCGTCAGCACCATCGCACGGTTGACAAAGTTGCCCAGGATAGCCACCAACTCGTTGTTGTTGCGAGCCTGGAAATCGTCCCACGTGAAGTCGTTGTCCTTGGTCTCGGGAGCATTGGCAGTAAGCACATAACGTAGCACGTCCTGCTTGCCCGGGAAATCGTTGAGGTACTCATGCAGCCACACCGCCCAGTTGCGACTTGTCGAGATCTTGTCTCCCTCGAGGTTCAGGAACTCGTTGGCAGGGACGTTCTCAGGCAGCTGGTAGGTACCCTCGGCCATGAGCATGGCGGGGAAGATAAGGCAGTGGAACACGATGTTGTCCTTGCCGATGAAGTGGATGATGCGAGTCTCAGGATCTTTCCAGTACTGCTCCCAGGTGTCGGGCAGCAAGTCCTTGGTATTGCTTATATAACCGATGGGAGCGTCAAACCAAACGTAAAGCACCTTGCCTTCAGCACCCTCGATAGGCACGGGAATGCCCCAGTTCAGGTCGCGCGTGACGGCACGGGGCTGCAGTCCGCCGTCGAGCCACGACTTGCACTGCCCATAGACATTAGGCTTCCACTCCTTGTGCTCCTCAAGAATCCACTGGCGCAGGCGCGGTTCCCACTTGTCAAGCGGCATGTACCAATGCTTGGTCTCTCGCATGACGGGTACATTGCCGGTGATGGCACTGCGCGGGTTAATCAAGTCAGTGGCATTAAGGCTCGACCCGCACTTCTCGCACTGGTCGCCATAGGCCTCGCTACCGCACTTGGGACAAGTACCCAGGATGTAGCGATCGGCGAGCCACTGGTCGGCCTCCTCGTCATAGAACTGCATCGAGGTCTTCTCGATGAACTCGCCCGCCTCATAGAGTTTGCGGAAAAAATCGCTGGCGGTCTGGCGATGCGTGGCGCTGGTCGTACGCCCATAGACATCAAACGAGATGCCCAATCCTGTCATCGAGTCCTTGATGAGCGTGTGGTAACGGTCGACGATGTCCTGAGGGGTCACACCCTCTTTCTGTGCCTTGATGGTGATGGGCACGCCATGCTCGTCGCTGCCGCCAATCATGACGACATCCTCGCCCTGGAGCCGCAGGTAGCGCGTATAGATATCGGCAGGCACATATACACCTGCCAGATGCCCGATGTGCACCGGCCCGTTGGCGTAGGGCAATGCCGTCGTCACTAATGTCCTTTTATGTTGTTTCTTTTCCATTTTTTCCTATATTTTCTAGATGCACTAGGCACTCTAGATTCTCTAGATTTTCTAGTGCTTCGAGTCGTTGATTAAATATCAATCCCCCTCTCCCTCCGGAGAGGGGTTAGGGGTGAGGCTCCTAAAAAAGTCCTGAGCGACCTTGTGAGTGGCTCAGGACTTGTGCGAAGCGTTGTACGCAGGCCACTGCGATTAGCCGTTGTACTTCTTCATGACCTTAATCAGGTCAATCACCTTGTGGCTGTAGCCAATCTCGTTGTCGTACCACGACACAACCTTCACGAAGTGGTCGGTCAGGTAAACACCGGCGTTAGCGTCGAAGATGCTCGTGCGGG
>DAIREJ010000095.1:1139-1801 GCA_036795635.1 Sodaliphilus sp. | reverse complement strand
GGAAGTCAGCCGAAACGACTGCGTCCTCGGTGTAACCCAGGATACCCTTGAGTTCGCCCTCGCTAGCCTCTTTCATGGCCTTGCAGATGTCCTCCTTGGTGGCAGGGTTCTTCAGGTTGACAGTCAAGTCAACAACCGACACGTCCAGGGTAGGAACGCGCATCGAGATACCCGTTAACTTGCCATTCAGCTCGGGAATCACTTTGCCCACAGCCTTGGCGGCACCCGTCGAGCTGGGGATGATGTTGCCGGCAGCGGCACGGCCACCACGCCAGTCCTTCATCGACGGACCATCACCAGTCTTCTGAGTTGCGGTGGTGGAGTGAACGGTGGTCATCAGACCGGTCTCGATACCAAATGCGTCATTGAGCACCTTGGCGATGGGAGCCAAGCAGTTGGTGGTGCAGCTGGCGTTCGACACAATCTGCTGTCCAGCATACTTGTCGGTGTTCACGCCGCAAACGAACATGTCGGCCTGACGACCGTCCTCACCAGCCTTGCTGGGAGCGGACAGCACGACATACTTGGCACCAGCCTGGATGTGCTTCTCAGCCTTGTCCATGGCAAGGAACAGACCCGTCGACTCAACGACATACTCTGCACCAATCTCATCCCACTTCAGGTTGGCGGGATCCTTCTCGGCGGTGACGCGGATATGGTTG
>DAIREJ010000095.1:0-1129 GCA_036795635.1 Sodaliphilus sp. | reverse complement strand
ATCGTGTCATACTTGAGCATGTAAGCCATGTAATCCACGGGCAGCAAGTCGTTGATACCCACAACTACTACGTCATTCACGTTGTTCTCCTCGAAGGTCGAGCGGAACACAAAGCGGCCAATGCGACCAAATCCGTTAATACCGATTTTAATTTTTGCCATAATAATAAACTATTAAAAAAATTTGTAATTTAACCTAATAATGTGTAACTTTGCCCCCAGCTTTTTCAAGCAGGAGCAAATGTGAACTCTAGTAGGTCTAAACCTAGTGTTTGAAAAAGCGATGCAAAATTACTGAAATTTTTTGGATTTCAACCTTTTGGAACAAAAAAATTTTCAATAATGGACTAAAAAAATTTTTTATTCATCATAATTTTATTAATTTTTTAATTTCTATCACTATGGGATTTGTTAAAGAATTCAAAGAGTTTGCCATGAAAGGCAACGTGATGGACATGGCTGTTGGTGTGATCATCGGCGGCGCGTTTGGCAAGATTGTCTCGTCACTGGTCGACGATGTCATCATGCCGTTACTCAGCCTTGCGACAGGTGGCGTGGACTTCACCAACAAGTTTGTCACCTTCGGCAAGGTTCCAGAGGGCGTGGCTAACAACTATGCCGCTCTCAAGGAGGCTGGTGTATCCATGTTCGCTTATGGTGCCTTCATCCAGAACATCATCGACTTCCTTATCATCGCACTCTGCATCTTCCTGATGATCAAGGGTATGAACAAGCTCACCAAGAAGAAAGAAGCTGAACCCGAGCCCGAGCCCGAACCTAGCGCAGAGGAGAAGCTGCTCACCGAAATCCGCGACCTTATGAAGGCCGATAAGTAAGTAAAAGCATTTAGCTATTAGCTCTTAGCTTTTAGCACAAACAGCTAGAAAATAGCACGCGAAGCAGTATTATCCCGCTCCGCGTGCTGTTGTTTTTTGGCTTTATCGCCTTCGGCGAGAAATTATAAAATATATTAGATTAAAAATTTTTGGACCTGCGGCCAGAAATTATTATAGGATAGATATATTTCCACGCGAAGCGTGCATTAATTTTAGGAACTATATGTCTGTTGTCCCTATTTTGTCTTTCGGCATGATTCGGGTTTTAATGATGAGGAGCAACGTCACCGAAGG
>DAIREJ010000094.1:0-9025 GCA_036795635.1 Sodaliphilus sp. | reverse complement strand
AATTTTCCCTTGTCGGACAAAGCTTTAGCTGCACGCAGTGAGAACCTTATTCGGGAACTAGCGGCTGAGCGGACAGTTTATCCAGGGCACGCTTTAATTGATTAAGAAATTACAAAACAAACGATAATATGGCTAACAATAAAATTTTGCTGTGTCTTGCCCACATGAGCGGCAATGAGATGAAATACATCCAGGAAGCATTTGACACCAACTGGGTGGTGCCTCTAGGCCCCAATGTGAACGCATTTGAGCAAGACTTGGAGCAACTGTGTGGAGAGGGAAAACATGTGGTGGTCCTTAGTTCAGGAACTGCAGCAATTCATTTGGCTCTCGTCAATTTGGGCGTCACGCGCGGTGATGAGGTTATTTGCCAGTCCATGACCTTCTCGGCAAGTGCCAATCCCATTGTTTACCAGGGCGCTACACCTGTCTTTGTGGATAGTGAGCGAGACTCCTGGAACATGGATCCCAATCTATTGGAAGATGCTATCAAAGACCGTATCAAGAAGACAGGCCGCAAGCCCAAAGCGATCATTCCTGTATATCTCTATGGTATGCCTGGCATGATTGACGAAATCATGGAGGTGGCCCGCCGTTATGAAATCCCAGTGGTGGAGGATTCGGCCGAAGCTTTCGGCTCCCGATATCGCGGACAACTCTGCGGCACGTTTGGTGACTATGGCATCATGAGTTTCAATGGCAACAAGATGATCACAACCAGTGGTGGAGGTGGACTCATCTGTCCTGATGAGGCCACCAAGAAAAGGATCATGTTCTTTGCCACCCAATCACGCGAACCCAAGCCTTATTATCTCCACAAGGAAATCGGTTATAATTATCGCATGAGCAATATCTGTGCAGGCATCGGCCGTGGGCAGATGACAGTCCTTGATGAGCATTTGGCTCATCACAAGCACTTGTGTGACCGTTATGTGGAACTGTTTGCCAATGTAGATGGAATCACTGTCCACACCAATCCTGACGAGCGTTATGACAGCAACTACTGGCTCAATACCATCACAATCGACCCCGTCAAGACCGGAACCGATTACGAGACCGTCCGTCAGCATCTGGAAGCATGTAACATAGAATCCCGCCCCTTGTGGAAGCCCATGCACACACAGCCCGTTTTCCAAGGCGCTCCAGCCTATGTTAATGGTGTGAGCGAAGAGATCTTCGGCGTGGGCCTGTGCTTGCCCAGCGGTCCCTGTGTGAGCGACGAGGATGTGGAACTCGTGGCACAAGAAATCATCAACTGTTGCAATAAATGATTCGTTGATGAGGAATAGAATCCCTTAAATGATGAGATTATGAAGATTGCTATTTATGGTGCAGGCGGCTTCGGTAAAGAGGTGGCGTGCCTCATCAAGAGAATAAATGACAACGGCGGAGACTGGGAGCTGATAGGCTTCTTTGATGATACCAAGCCTCAGGGCGAGCAGGTGTCGCTTTATGGAACGGTGCTTGGAGGAATGGAAACACTCTTGGAAGTCGATGAGCCGCTTGCTGTCGCTATTGCCATCAATGACAACAAGGCCGTGAGTCGCATACGCCGAGAGATTACCAATCCCAAGATTTCGTTTCCCAATTTGATTGACCCTTCGTTATTCCTTGTGGATGAACGCACAGTGATCATGGGTGAAGGTAATATCATCCAAAATGGTTGTATGATTTCATGCGATGTCACCATCGGCAGTTTCAATCTCTTTAACGATCATGTTGTTGTTGGCCATGACAACAAAATCGGCAGTTTCAATGGTCTGATGCCGGCTGCCCACCTTTCAGGTGGCATCACCATTGGTGATAACAATCTGCTGGGTGTGGCAAGTGTAGTGCTCCAGGGCATGGAAATCGGCAATGGTGTCACCCTGGGTGCCAACAGTGTGCTCATGACGTTGCCCAAGGATAACAGCACTTATCTGGGCGTGCCTGCAATGAAATTTGATTATTAGTCTCATTTACACTTACGGGTTTGCATAGCTTTTTGCATTTGAGGCTCATCAATCACTTATTTTTTCATGAAAAATGTCGCGAAATGTGGTTGGTTAAGTTTTTTTATGTAATTTTGCACCCCGTGAAATAATAACGTGGATTTTGCGTTATTAAATTGAATAAATGAATCTGGAGCAATTCATAGAATATTTTGCGGATCTGTTCGATGAGACAGATGCCGACACTATAAAGGCCGACACTCAATTCAAGAGCTTGGACGAATGGTCGTCGCTGATTGCCCTATCGGTAATTGCGATGATCGATGAAGAGTATGATGTTGAGTTCCGTGGCGACGATATTCGTAACAGTGAAACTGTTCACGACCTTTACAACATAGTCTTGTCAAGAGTGAATTAATGGCCTGGTCATAATTGGATGGATGCCCTCGATATTTGTTCGAAATGGGCTCTTTTCTTGTTTATACCCGTATTTTTAGGAACTATTTTTATCGCCTGTCAGTATGGCAACAATCACTTTTCATGGTGTGGGCATCAAAGCCTTGAGCGCATGTGTCCCCCCAAGAATTGTTTACAATAAGGACTTGGGGTATTTGATTCCCGAGGAGGAGATCGAAAAGACAATCAACAATATCGGTATTGAGCAGCGTCGCATCGCCGACGACGATGTCACGGCTAGTGACCTGTGTTTCAAGGCAGCTCAACAATTGATGGCCGATAATGAGATTGATCCTGCATCAATCGATGTCTTGCTGTTCATGAGTCAGACACCCGATTACCGCATACCCGCTACCTCCTGCCTGTTGCAGGAGCGCTTGGGCTTGAGCAAAGAGACATTGTGCTTCGACATTTCGTTGGGATGCTCGGGTTACCTTTTCGCCCTGAGCACTGCTTTTGCCTATGCCTCGATGCAGGGCGTGAACCGTGTGTTGCTGTTGGATGGTGAGACATTCTCCAAGATTGTCAACCGTCGCGACAAGGTGGATTGGCCCCTGTATGGCGATGCCGGAACAGCTACGCTGGTCGAGAAAGGTGATTTTGGAGATTCCACCTTTATCTTGAACACCGATGGCAGTGGCAAGGACGTGCTCAAAGTCCACGCTGGCATGCGCAACCCCATCACCCCCGACTCCTGTGTTGAGCGCGAGAGGGAAGACGGAAACATCCGCACCGATCTTGAGGTCTTCATGGACGGCATGGATGTCTTTAACTTTGCTATCAGCAAGGTGCCTCGAAGCATCAAATCGTTGCTGCAAGTCTCCGAGAATAGTGTTGAGGATGTGGATTATCTTGTTTTCCATCAGGCCAATCGTTTCATGATGGATTTCTTTGTCAAGAAACTGAAAATCAACCCTGACAAGGTACCTTATTGTATCCACAAGTACGGTAATACCAGCAGTGCGTCGGTGCCTTTGACTATCTCCAGCGAGTTGGTTGGAGCACTTGACGGGAATAAAACTGTGGTGCTGAGTGCTTTTGGTGCAGGCCTCAGTTGGGGAGCTGCGCTGTTGCAGATGCATGATTGCAAGGTATCGCCTGTCGTTGAATATTGACAGATATGGACGAATTCCTCTCCTTTCATCACATTGGCATAGCATGTCGTGATATCGACAAGTCCAAAGTGTTCTATGTTGACCAAGGCTATACGGTCGCACCCACAATGCATGACCCCTTGCAGCGGGTGAAGGTGTGTTTCCTTGAAAAACAGGGCGCACCACGCTTGGAACTGCTGGAACCCGTCGGAGAAGACAGTCCAGTTGCGCGTACATTGGCAGCATCTGGTGTCACGCCCTATCACATGTGCTATGAGGTGGAGGATCTTGAGGATGCGATTGCTCGTTTGCGTGCCCGCCGGTTCCTGCTGGTGAACGGTCCGGTTCCCGCCTGCGCTATGGGAGACAGGCGTGTTGCTTTTATGTTCCAGAAAGACACTGGACTCATTGAACTGGTTGAAGCGCTCACTGCATCTTGATGACCGAGCCGTTACTCACCTATATCGTCCCCGTTTTCAACACCGAGCATTTTCTGTTCAGGTGCCTGCGTTCCATTGTGAATCAAGGTCTCGCCGAGGACGCTTACGAGGTGCTTGTGGTGGACGATGGGTCGACTGATGGAAGCCGTGCGCAGGTACAGTCGTTTATTGACGAGGGGCATTCGCAGGTGCACTTACTCACTCAATCTAATTCTGGAGTGAGTGCGGCCCGCAATTTGGCACTGGAACATGCCCGCGGTCGCTATCTGTACTTTGTTGACAGCGACGACTTCCTGATGGAGGGACAGATGTCCGACTTGTTGACCCAGGCAGTTGATGAAAAACTTGATGTGCTGGTGTTCAACTATAATAGGACTGATGAAGATGGTAATATCATTGAAGCTTCCTCTGGCGCGGATGTCGGGACTTCGGCGGTGACGACAGGCGTGGAGTTCCTGCAGGAGCACAGCATGACCCCTTACATTTGGCGCTATCTCATTTGTCGGGAACTGCTTCAGGACAACCATTGGCGTTTCGACAGGTCGCTCATCGTGTGCGAGGATGGTGAACTCATCGCGCGTTTCATGTTGAGTGCGCAGCGTGTGATGGGCAACAACATTTCCCCCTACTGCTATGTGATTAGGGGCGATAGTGCCATGAACAGTCAGGATAGCAGCCACTTGCGTCGTCGCATCTTCAGCCAGATTGATTCGGCGATTTCCATTAATGACACTATTGAACGTTATCAGAAGTTGAAAGGTACCGTTGTCCCCGCCAGTGTTTCCGGGTTGAGGAATCTGTACCTCTACTTCTCAATGACCAAAGCGTTGACAAGTGGCAATGTCGATGAGGCGATTAGCCGAATGCGAGACGCTGGTTTGTATCCGTTCCCGTGTGTGGGACCCGAGGCTGATTATAGCGGCATGAAATGGAAAATCCTGCATCGCTTGATGATGCGTCCCTCGCTGTGGGCTGGCCTGAGTAAACTTTACTGCAAGATTAAAAAATAAGGAATGGCAACATTTGTCTTTCGCAATCAAACGGTTGAACCGTTCTTCGGCTATGGCGGTGTGACCTATTCGGGTTATGACGATATCAGCATTGTACCGAAAGAAGCCGACCGCTACATTTGGTTCTATCAAGTGCCCGTGAATGCCGACAGTGCACAGCTTGCGCAAGAAATAGAGTCTTATAGTGCAAAACTCGACCTGGTGCTCGCAGCCGCAGGTGAAAAGCCCTTTATCATCTTCTCGCTGGTGAACCTGTTCAAGTTGAGGCTCACCGGTAACGAAACGGCTGTTGAGGAGGCCATAGATGCATATAATAATCATGCTGTGCAGTTGGCGGCCAACTGCAAGAATGTCAAGTGGGTGGATTTCAGTGAGTTTACCTCACGTTATGACGCTTACATGCTGTTGAACTGGAAATACTACCTCATGTCACAGACAATGCTCAACCCCAAACTGGCGCATGATTTCCAGGCTTGGTGGGAACGCACACAGGCTGAATTTGTCCTTCAGCGCAAGAAATGTCTGGTCCTTGACCTGGACAACACCTTGTGGGGTGGAGTGCTGGGCGAGGATGGCATTGACGGTATCCAGTTGGGCGGCGATTACCCTGGCAAGGCCTATTCCTATTGGCAGAAGGCATTGCTGCAACTCTCGCGCAATGGTGTGATTCTAGCGGTTTGTAGCAAGAACAACGAGGCTGATGTGCAGGAAGCGTGGGACAATAATACTGCTATGGTGTTGAAACGCGAGCACTTTGGTGCACTGCGCATCAACTGGCAAGACAAGGTGACGAATCTGCGTGCAATGGCCGAGGAACTCAACATCGGCTTGGACAGCATGGTGTTTGTGGACGATAATCCTGCCGAAAGGGAACTTGTCAAGCAGCTGTTGCCTCAGGTGGAGGTTCCTGATTTTCCTGAGAAGCCCTATCAACTGATGCCGTTCTTCAAGAGCTTGGTAGATAAATATTTCCGCATTTATGCTGTAACGGCCGAAGATCTTGACAAGACCAGCCAATACCGTGCAAACGCTTTGCGCAAAGCTGAGCAGTCTCGTTTCACCGATCTTGAGGATTATCTTTATAGCCTGGATATCGCTATCGATGTGATTCCAGCCGATAATCACAATCTGCCCCGCATTGCGCAGATGACACAAAAGACCAACCAGTTCAATCTCACGACACGCCGTTATACCGAGGAGGAAATCCAACGGCTTGTCAATGAAGGCTGGCACGTTTTTTGCATGGCGGTGAGGGACCGCTTTGGCGACAATGGTATCACTGGGACAGTGTTCCTGAAACCTGAGGGCGATAAAACGGTAGTCGTTGACACGTTGCTGCTGAGCTGTCGCATCCTGGGCAGGGGCATCGAAGACGCGTTCTTCAAGACTGTGCTCAATCTGCTCCGTTTAGATGGGTACCGCATGGTGAAGGCATTATATCTGCCCACGGTCAAGAATGGGCAGACAGCCGAGTTCTATGACCGTATGGGCATGACATGTATCGCACGTGATGCCGATGGTACAAAGCGCTACGAGATGGACTTGGACGACATTTTTGAAATAAAGAATTACTATAATATCAGAGTTCTATGAATTTGGAAGATATAGTTCTGGATTTGATTCGCAAGGTGTTTGGGACCGATGATGTCACAACCGATTCCTCACAGAAGAACTGTGAGCAATGGGACTCGTTGCGCCATTTGACCTTAGCTTCTGAGCTAGAAAATGAGTTTGAAATTGATTTTGAACCTGAGGAGATTGCCGTGATGACGGATTTCTCCAAGGTAGTCGATATGGTCAAATCCAAATTATGATACTTGGCCGTCATGGCCATTGACGAGCGGGGGAAATGAATGGGACGCCGCGCATTGCTTACATCGACTTCATGAAGTGTCTATGCATCATGTTGATCGTGATGTACCACATTGACCATGATTTCTTCAATTATTTCGCCCCTCGTCTGAATGATGCTTTGCAGGCTTTCCGCCTGCCGATGTACTATTTCATATCGGGCATCTTCTTTAAGCATTACGGTGGTTTTGCCGACTTCACGCGGCGCAAGGTGAACAACATCCTTGTGCCGTTTGTTTTTTTTGTCGTCTTTGTGTTTGCGATGAGAGCCTTGGAGGCGTTATTGTGCTCTGCTGTCGGTTCAGATGTCGTCACAGTATCCTTAAGGGACTTGATTGATCCGTTCTGCATGCGCTACTGGTCGGTCACCACTCCCTTGTGGTTCCTGTTGAGCCTTTTCTGGGTGAACGTGATGTTCTATCTGCTCCAGCAGTGGATAAAACCTTTGTGGGGCATCCTGCTGGCGGTGGTGGTGATTTCGGTGTTCGGCTACGTGCTGGGAGCACGTCGTGCCTATCTGCCTTTCATGTTCGATTCGGCGATGGTGGCAATGCCTTATTTCATATTGGGATGGGGCGTAAAGCAGTTGGGAGCCTTGCAGTCGTCTCGATGGGACAAGTGGGGGCTTTTGGTGCTGCTGGTAGTGGCATTGCCGATTTATTACATGAGTGAGTTCATGAATCTCCATTTCATGATATTGCCGCCTTACTGGAAACTCTACTTCGTGCCCTTCGTTGCCATCTTGGCTCTGTTCTGGGCGTGCAAATCCTTGCCGCACATTCCTGTATTCTGTCATTTTGGACGCTATTCACTCATCATTCTGGGCACTCATCCGTTGTTCTTTCTGCCGCTCAGGTCGCTGTGCATTCTGCGTTTCGGCATGGAGCCGGGAATCCAACTCACGATAATTGTATTTGTCTTGACCATGATTCTGGAGTGGCCTATGATTTGGCTGCTCAAGACTTATGCACCGCGCTTCACGGCGCAGCAGCCGTTTTTCAAACATGGTTGGAAAATTTGATAAACTGTCATGAAATATATCTTTCGCCTTCTCGCTATAATTGCTGCTTTTGCATTGCTCTTTGCTGCCTATGGTGGTAGGGTTGACCCCAATGTTTGGACCTTACCCTCGCTGGCAACACTTGCCTTGCCTGTGGTAGCAGTGGTGGTTTTGGCACTGATGGCTTTAATGGCGTTGTTTGGACAATGGCGGTCCGTCGCAGTGCTTGTGGGTGCCTTGCTGCTGTCATGGCCCACATTGCGGCTGATTTCGCCCTTTAATTTGAGTCACCCCGACCCTGACCCCCAAAAGGTACAGCTCAAGGTCTTGACTATGAATGTGACTGAGTTCAATTGGTCTCGAGGTGACAGCCCTAGCAAAAACATGCGCTATATTCTTGATCAGGATGCCGACATTGTCGTCATTCAGGAAGGGCTGATTTACTTTTCCTACGAGAAACTCAAGACGGTCCAGCCTATGCTGGAGGAACTGTATGAGAAGTACCCCTATCGCAAGAAACACTTCTTTGACGTGGGCATTCTTTCCAAGTATCCCTTTTCCGAGGTGTCGTCGCCTGCATTGGAAAACGACACCCTAAATTATTTCATCAAGGCCTGGGACGTGGATGCTCCTGGTGGTGACTTGAGGGTTGTGAGCATGCATCTGAGTTCGTTGCGTTTCACGGGCAATGACAGTCAAGTTATTGAGTCGATGAATACGCCTTCAGACAGGAAACGACGCATCAAGTCGGTGGCGCGTAAACTTGACAATGGATTCATCACTCATGCCGGTCAGTCAGCAGCGATGAGGAGTCTGCTCGATGAGTCCCCAGGTGATGTGTTGGTGATGGGTGACATGAACGATACTCCCGGCAGTTTCGCCTACCGCATGATTTGTGGCGACGACTTTCGTGATGCCTGGGCCGATGCTGGCTTTGGGCCGGTTTACACTTTCCATGCCCATCACCTTTATGTGAAAATTGACCACATCCTCTACCGTGGCGGCATGAAGTTGTTGTCGTGTCGTCGCGATAAGGAAGGAGAGAGTGACCATTATCCTCTGATGGCTGTTTTTGAACGGGACTACTGATGCCAAACATACTAAACCAATGTGTTTTCCGTTCATATAGTAGACAAAATAAGCATTTGATAAGAAATGACTCACATGAGATATACGTTGTGGATTGCTGCTGCCATGTGCCTGTCACTAGCATTGTTCTCTTCCTGTATCGAGGACGGTTTCA
>DAIREJ010000093.1:3312-9036 GCA_036795635.1 Sodaliphilus sp. | reverse complement strand
CCTCCCCGTCTATCGTCGTGCCCAGTTAGGTGTCGGCTACCTGCCACAGGAGGCGTCGGTGTTCCGCACCTTGAGTGTCGAAGACAACATACGAACGGTTCTCGAGATGACTGACCTCACGCCTGCCGAGCAAAAGGACCGTCTGGAGCAACTCATCAGCGAGTTCCACCTCCAGAAGGTGCGTAAGAACCTAGGTAACCGTTTGTCAGGAGGTGAGCGCCGCCGCACCGAGATTGCCCGAGGTCTTGCGATCAACCCGCGATTTATCATGCTTGATGAGCCTTTTGCCGGCGTTGACCCTATCGCTGTGGAGGATATCCAGAGCATCGTCTATAGTCTAAAGAGCAAAAACATCGGCATTCTCATTACCGACCATAATGCACCCGAGACGTTGAGCATTACCGATAGAGCCTACCTTCTGTTTGAAGGAAAGATTCTGTTCCAGGGCACCAGCGAAGAACTAGCCGAGAATCCCACAGTCCGCGACAAGTACCTGGGTCATAACTTCATCTTCAGACGAAAAAAATTCGACTGATTAGGCATCTTTTTCAAGAATATTTTTATTTCAAAAGTAGGGGTTGAAAAGCTTTTCATGCCCTATAGTTGATTTCCCGTCATGTCCAGGATAGATGACGGTATCGTCGGGCAATAATTGCGTGATGTAGTCCAAACTGTTCATGAGTTCTTCATAATTGCCATAAGGCAAGTTTGTTCTACCAATATCTTCATGGAACAGGGTATCGCCCGAAAAAGCAAGACCTGCTGCTTCGCAATAAAAGAACACCGATCCGGGTGAATGGCCAGGGGTGTGAATTACCTTCAAAGCATAGTTACCAAAGGGAATCTGTTCTCCATCGGTGAGATAATGCTCTGGCATGGGGATGGGATAACGGTAGTTGTGATTGTAGAATTCATCTATACGCATCAACAGGTGACCCGTCATGAGCGGGCGGTCATCCACATGAACTTCGGGCAGTAAGCCGAAATGCACATATACCAAATCATTGCCACACACATGGTCATGATGGGCGAGGAATTTATTCCGTTTCGACTCTTTATAAAGGCCACAATCCACAATGATAGCCTCGCGAGAGATGGTGTCATAGATAATGTATGTACATTCCTCGCATTGGTTGTCAGTAAATTTCTCTACTTGAATATTGCTCAATAACGTCTTCATACGGCTATAGATTTTATAGTGAATCGGTCTGTCGGACTCCTCACATTGTAATCCTGACAGACCGATGATTAAGATGTGAATGACTTTCTACTAAGGAATAAGCGAGGTCACTATCTGTTTGACGTCATCACCAAGTTGTTGGGCTTCCTGCATCGTGTGAGCTTCGCTGTAGATGCGGATGATGGGCTCGGTGTTGCTTTTGCGCAGGTGAACCCAACCGTCGGCGAAATCAATCTTCACGCCATCAATGGTGGTCATCTGCTCGCCTTGATAATGCTTCTCCACAGCTTTAAGGATACCGTCAACATCCATACCGGGCTTGAGTTCCAACTTGGTTTTAGCGATGCAGTATTGTGGGTAGGTCTGCTTGAGTTGACTCACCGTCTTGCCGCTCTTGGCAAGCAACGACAGGAACAACGCCACACCCACAAGAGCGTCACGACCATAATGGCTGGCAGGATAAATGACTCCGCCGTTTCCCTCACCTCCGATGACGGCACCGGTGCGACGCATTTCGGTAGTGACATTCACCTCGCCCACAGCAGCAGCAGTGTAAGTGCAACCGTGGTTGTTGGTTACATCGCGCAATGCGCGTGAAGAAGACAGGTTGCTCACTGTTGAACCAGGCGTGTGCGACAGCACATAATCGGCAACAGCTACAAGGGTATATTCCTCGACAAAGAATTCACCGTTTTCCATGACAATGGCCAAGCGGTCCACGTCGGGATCGACAACAAAACCAACATCGGCCTTGCCTTCACGCATGAAGTCACTTATGGCAGTTAGGTTCTCGGGGATGGGTTCGGGAGTATGGCCGAAGTTACCCGTGGGATCACAGAATAATTTTTCCACTTTCTTAACGCCCAACGCTTCGAGGAGCTGAGGAATGGCGATACCGCCTATCGAGTTCACGGCATCGACTGCAACAGTGAAGCCGGCTTTGCGGATAGCCTCCACATCGACGAGGTCGAGCGCCAACACATGGTCGATGTGACGACGGAGCCAAGTGTAGTTCTTCTGCTCACGTCCCAAGTGATTCACATCAGCATAATCAAAGTCTTCAGCCTCAGCAAGTCGGAGCACTTCCTTACCCTCGGCATCAGTGAGGAACTCACCATTGTGGTTGAGGAGTTTGAGCGCATTCCATTGCTTGGGATTGTGCGAGGCGGTAATGATGATGCCACCACATGCATGCTCGCCAACAACAGCCAATTCAGTCGTCGGGGTTGTTGCGAGACCTATGTTGACTACATCAAAGCCCATACCCATGAGCGTGCCCACAACAGTGTTAAGCACCATTCGACCTGACAGTCTCGCGTCGCGTCCGACAACAATAACGTTGGATTTAACTGGTGAGTTGCGACGCATAAACGTGGCGTAGGCCGACGTAAATTTCACGATGTCTAATGGCGTGAGGCCATCACCGGCATTGCCACCGATGGTACCACGAATTCCAGATATTGATTTAATAAGTGACATTTTAGTTCTCTAGTCCTTGGTTTATAGTTGATAGTCTTGACTTTCACACACTATATCATGCTGTGGTAGTAACGGACATGATAAAAGAACGGCGTGACATAAGAAATCTCGCTCGTGAAGCCGTACTGTGACTTGATAATCAGATTAACCTCACACTCCACTCCCAGGAAGAGCAACGGGTATTGCAAACCGTAGCCCCACTGCGATGACGAGGGTAAGGTATAGTCGGCATAGTTGAATGAGCATGACACGGCATCCATAGTGTTCTCGTTGCCGCTAGTCATAGTCCAAGTGCCGTCGGCATACCAAGTAGAAAGGTTGTAGCGAGCATAGCGGAAATAAATAGGCTCACTCGTCTTGGCACGATCATTCACCCTGTCGCCAGCGTTGAGCACCTGCATGTAAACGTTGCCGTCAACGTCAACACGATAGAACGGCGCGTCGGGTCCCACCTCAAAGATACTGTCTTCGGGCACTGACATCACTACACGATGGTTGGCAAGATAAGCATTCACAGCGTTTCGCTCCTCATTCAAGCGGTCGGCATAACTCTGGTCATCGCTGCATGCTGTGAGCAACGCGAGGGCGGCAAGCCCCATCCATACAAAATGATTAAAAAATCTTCTCATCTATTCTTGATCTGTTGATTGTTGTTCTTCTTTGTTAGTCTTATTCGGGGACAGGTCGGCGAGCACCTGGTGAAAGACAGCCTCGGCCTCTTCGAGTGTCCCAAAAAATTCACCTCCTGCGGCATTAGCGTGACCACCGCCATTGAAATAGCGGGCACAAATGTCGCTCACCGAGAAATCTCCCTGTGAACGGCATGAAACCTTGATGCGGTCAGGATCCTCACGCAGAAACACGCTCCAGTACACCTCAGGGATAGCAAGCGGCTTATTGACTAGCGTCTCGGTATCGCCACGCTGATAGTTGAACTGCTCGAGTTCCTCCTTGCCCAAGGTAATGAGCGCAGCGCCATGCTCTGGGAAAAGCTGCATTTTATGGCTCAACGCATAACCCTGTAAGCGGATGCTATCGGCACTGAAAGTGTTCATGGCCTTGTTATACAACCCGATGCGGTCGATGCGGCGTCGCATGATAGATGCCAGAATCTCATAGAACTCAGGATTATCGCAACTGTAGGCAAAGCCACCAGTATCTGTCATCAGTCCCACATACAAGCAACTCGCTGCTTTGCGGTCCATGAAACGCAAGAGACCCATCTGCATGAAGACCCTATATATCAGTTCACAGGTTGAAGAAGCCTCGGGATGCGAGATGCAGATATCGAAATCTGCATCAGGATCCAGATGATGATCAATGAGCACACGTGGGGACTTAAGCGGCTCTATCACTTCAGCCAAACGGTCCACTCGTTTCAGTGCATTATAGTCCAAGCAAAAAATGAGTTGTGCATCCTGCAGAAGAGCGCGTGCACGTGCCTCTTGCTTGGTCATCACCACGATGTCCCACACTCCAGGCACAAACTCAAGTGCTTTCGGTGCCATATCAGGGGTGACAACGACAGCGTCCTTGCCGAGTCTCCGCAATACATGGCACAACGCCAAAGACGAGCCCAGGGCATCGCCGTCAGGAGACTTATGGCAAGTAATCACCATGCGGTTTGCACCATTGATCAAGGCGCGCAACCGCTCTATTGCCATCTCATCTATGATTGGACTAATCATTGCTTCAAATCACAATAATCTGCAAATTTACTGCTTTTTCGGCACACCAACCCAAAATGGTATGATTAATTAAAGTTAACAACTGTTTTTTGCGTGACAGCAATTTGTGTTGTTATCGCATGCGAATAAAGACCGGATAATGGTCAGACGGCAGACGGCGGGTGTATTTGCTGAAATTGATCTGCTGCGGAGCATCGTCACCCTTAATCGTGTCAGTCGATTCTTCGTTAGGCACCCAATAGCTGTTGGTTAGCACGCCATAAGAATCAACACAGGTAGAAGGCGAGACAAAGATGTGGTCAATGCGGCTATCGGTGTAAAGGTCCGATTTAAAGGAATTAAAGGTGCCATTCTCGGCAAAGAGCAGGCGTGTGGACAAGAAAGAGTCTTTTAATAGTCCTGACTCGGTGAAAATGCGGTAAATTTCATCATTCTGATCCACGTTGAAATCGCCGGTGAGAATAACCGGCGCCCCCTGTGTGATATCACGTATTTTTTCAACTATGAGTTTGGAGGCCTCGCGACGTGCAGTCACGCCCACATGATCCATGTGTGTATTAAAGAAATAGAACGATTCGTCGTTGGTCGCCGTCTGCTTGGCAAAGCGCCCCCACGTGCAGATTCGCACACAAGCTGCATCCCACCCTAATCCTGGAATATCAGGTGTTTCGCTGAGCCAAAAATTGCCACATTCAAGCAACCTCAATCGATCGGTTTTGTAGAAAATGGCAGCATATTCACCTTCAGCCTTGCCGTCATCTCGTCCCACACCGATGAAATCGTAACCATCCAAACGAGCAAGCATGTCGTCCAACTGATTTTTCAGCACTTCCTGAGCACCGAAGATGTCCGGGGCCATGAAATTCACCTGGTCACAAATGACTTGACAACGTTTAGCCCACACATTGCCGTTAACACTGTCAGCGTCGTTCTTATAACGGATATTGTATGACCCCACGAGCATTTGAGCCGAAAGTTGCATTACAACAATTGCAAAAGTGAAGATGAGCAGACCGATTCGTTTCATATTATACTGATAAAAAGAATTATTGATGCAAAAGTAGTGATTTTTTATGATTGGCAATTGCGTGGGTGGACTAAAAACGTTATCTTTGCAGTTTAACAAATGATTAAACAGCTATGTTAGAAAACATTTATCAAGATATTATTAGCCCTGACGTCAATCTCGCCGGGTCTATAGTCAAACTTGTGCTGAGCCTCTTGTTGGGAGCGATCATCGGTTTTGAACGCCGCCGCAAGGGGCAAATTGCTGGTATGCGCACCTTTGCGCTGATTTCAATGGGCGCCACACTCGCCATGCTCATTTCTATTTACATTCCCCAAGAATACTTGGGGAATATAAATAGAAATGAGCAT
>DAIREJ010000093.1:301-3302 GCA_036795635.1 Sodaliphilus sp. | reverse complement strand
CCTCGGACTCAAAAACGGTGATCCCGGGCGTATCGCAGCCCAAGTGGTGAGCGGCGTGGGTTTCTTGGGTGCCGGTGCCATCATCCAGATGAAAGCCTCGGTGCGCGGCTTGACTACTGCCGCTGGCATCTGGATGGCTGCTTGCATCGGTCTCGCTGTGGGTGCCGGTATGTATTTGGTGAGCGTCATAGCCACACTGCTCATCATTTTCATTCTGGTTAACCTTGAACGCATCGAACAGCGCCACAATTTCCTGTGGGAATCCAAGATACTGCGAGTAAAGGTCTATGGTATCCTTAACGACATCCAAAGCGTGAGGGATATCATCGAGGCCAACGACGTTCACATCAGCGACGAATTCATGAAATTTGACTATGAGGATGGACAAACCATCATCAACTTCATGGTGCGCAGCAAAAGCAGCGTAAATGTGCCTGTGATGTTCGATGCCATCAAGGAGAAAGTCAATGCCATCTCCATCACGATTACCAATGAGATGAATATGTAGTGTATGGGTGTATAGTGTATAAGAGGAGATGGAAACATTAGATATCAATAGTCTGATCAGTGACCTGGCGTTCATTTTAATACTTGGCGCCATCGCCACTGTGGTGTTCAAGATGCTCAAGCAACCCGTCGTGCTAGGCTATATTGTAGCCGGTTTTCTTGCAAGCCCTCATTTCTCTTTGCTACCGTCGGTTGCCGTAGAGAGCAATATTGAGTTTTGGGCCCAAATCGGCATCGTCGTGCTTTTGTTCTCGTTGGGACTGGAGTTCAGCTTCAAGAAACTGATTGATGTGGGAGGGTCGGCCATCATCACAGCACTCATTATTGTCTTGGGCATGATGAGCGTGGGCTTTATTGTGGGCAAGTTCTTAGGTTATGGACTTGTGAACAGCATATTCCTTGGCGGTATGATTTCCATGTCCTCGACCACCATCATCATCAAAGCATTGACTGACTTGAATATGCGGCAACGCCGATTTGTTCCCATGACGTTTGCTGTGCTCATAGTCGAGGACCTTTTTGCCGTTGTCATGATGGTGATTTTGTCGTCCATCGCCTTGAACAACAGCGTGAAGGGAGAAGAGATGGTCGAGAGCATCCTTAAGCTATCGTTTTTCCTCATCATGTGGTTCACCGTGGGCATATTTCTCATTCCCACGCTGTTCAAGCGATTCAAGAGATATATCAGTGATGAGCAGATGTTGATTATTGCGATGGGTCTGTGCTTTGCGATGGTGTTATTCTCCATCAAGTCGGGATTCTCGGCAGCTTTGGGCGCCTTTGTCATGGGATCCATCATTGCAGGTACGGTTGAAGCAGAGCGCATAGAACGGCTTATCTCACCTGTCAAGGATCTGTTTGGCGCAGTGTTCTTCATCTCGGTGGGCATGATGGTCAATCCCGTTGTAATGACAACGCATTGGAGTGTCATCGCCCTGCTGGCAGTAGTTGTGATTTTGGGCATGATCTTTTTCGGAACCTTTGGTATGCTAGCGACTGGGCAACCGCTCAAACTGGCGATGGAATCGGGCTTTTCACTGACGCAAATCGGCGAGTTCTCTTTCATCATTGCAGCCTTGGGTACCAGCTTGGGTGTACTTGACAAGAGCATCTACCCCATCATTGTCGCTGTGTCGGTTATCACCACGTTCACTACTCCGTTTTTCATTAAACAGGCAGTACCCTGCTATAATGCGCTCTACAAGATATTGCCCAAGAGCTGGACACGCCTGCTCAACGGCTACAGCCGTGAAGCCAGCGAGAGTGAGTCCAGCGAGACGAAGTTACTGTGGAAATCCATAGTGTCACGCTACCTGATTAGGCTTGTGGTGTATTCAGTGGTCATTATCGCTTTTATAGTGGTGTGCCGCGCCTACCTAATGCCGTTTATCTTGAAGATGCTGGGCAATAATGCTTGGGGGCGTCTAGCATGTGTTGTCACCACGCTCATCATTGTCGGACCTTTTATCATATCAATCATACTACCCTCGGTCAAGCGCAGCGAACAGCAGCGTCTTGTTGAGACCTCGGGCTCAGTATCCTATGTGCCCATTGTCTTGATGCTGATATTGAGCTCGCTGCTCTCGATCATGTTTGTCTCATCAATTTTACATGGTGTCTATTCAGGGTCAGTTTCTTTTATGGGTGGCATCTTATTAGTGATCATAGGGATTATCTTGGTCATGACGGTGCCATTACCCATGAAACACCGTGCCATTAATATCGAGAAACGCTTTATCAGCAACATCAATGAGCGAGAAAACCGTCGAACAGGACGCGAAAACAACTTGGTGAGCGACCTGCACTTGGCATATATGAAAGTAGGGTTTGATTGCCCGTTTGTGGGTGAGAGGTTGCACAACCTCGATCTGCGTTCCCGATATGGCATCAATTTAGCTGGTATTCAACGTGGGAATAAGAGATATCCAGTACCATCGAGCGATATGCGCATTTTTCCAGGCGATGTGCTAGCTGTAATAGGAAATGAGGAACAAATTCAGCGCATATTGCCACTGGTCGAGGCCCAAAATGATATTGGCGAGATGCCTAACCTTGATGATGTTAAATTTGTGCACTTTGCTATTAGCAATCAATCACCGATTGTCGGCATGTCGTTGGAGAATTCCAAACTCAGGGAGAACTATGGCGCACTACTTGTAGCTGTTCAACGTGGAGAGGACAATTATATCTCTCCCACCCCCGATCTTGTGTTCCACACCGGTGACATCCTGTGGATTGTTGGCGATCCCAAGCGGCTATCAACACTCAAGTAATCAACCAATCACAATCAGCACAAGTGCACATTAAATGAAGAGAGTGCCCATCCTGTGATGAGCACCCTCTTTTGTTATTATTTCAATCGTTCAGCTAAACGGATTAGTTGTCCCAATAGTTGTAAACCAGATAGTTGATCAGGGCGGTCAAGTCATCCATGTTAACGACAGTGGTATCATCTACACTGCTGCAAGCAGCTGAGTTAGCTACATTGACAGGA
>DAIREJ010000093.1:0-291 GCA_036795635.1 Sodaliphilus sp. | reverse complement strand
GTTCCATTTACCAGATAGCTGATCAGGGCGGTCAAGTCATCCATGTTAACTTTGTTATCGCCGTTCACGTCACCTCGCATAAAAGTAGGAGCGCCAGGCAGGGTCACCTCCTGAACATTACTGCTGGCGGTAGTGCCATCAATGTAGTTGGCAACCACATAGTAGGTGTAGGTCTCACCAGGAGTCAGATCCGTAACAACATAGCCCATGTCGGTGATGTGCTCAAACAAATAGCTCTCGCCAGCACCGGGAACACTGATATTCACGTTGTAGAGATACCAGCGCTGCTTG
>DAIREJ010000092.1:8934-9148 GCA_036795635.1 Sodaliphilus sp. | reverse complement strand
ACAAACTGCACTCCAAAAGTTTTGTGTCTAACTTTTGGGGTGCAGTTCAAAGAAGCGGATGCCTCACTAATCACTAATCTGCGAGCGCAGCGAGCATCACAGGGTGACGACGGTGCCGATGGGCTCGCCGGACATCACCTTAAGGAGGTTGCCATAGACGTCCATGTTGAACACGTGGATGGGCAAGTTATTATCACGAGCCATAACGGTAGCG
>DAIREJ010000092.1:0-8853 GCA_036795635.1 Sodaliphilus sp. | reverse complement strand
CCCTTGAGCATCACGTCGGCCTCGACCTCGATTGCACGCAGGGTGCTGCCCGTGTCGGTGGTGAAGAAGGGGCTGCCCGTGCCGCAGGAGCAAATGGCGACCTTGCCTGCCTTCATGGCCTCGATGGCGCGCCACTTGCTATAAGGCTCACCGATGGGGAACATGCCGATGGCAGTGAAAACCTGGGCGGGTTGGCCGATGGCCTCAAGCGCCGACGAGAGCGCCAAGGCATTGATTACCGTGGCAAGCATACCCATCTGGTCGCCCTTGACGCGGTCAAAGCCCTGGGCGGCACCTTTCAGGCCGCGAAAAATGTTGCCGCCGCCCACGACGATGGCGACTTGCACGCCTGCGTCAACGATTTCCTTGATTTGGGTGGCATAGTCGGCAACACGCTGAGCATCGATGCCAGTGCCCTGCTCTGCTGCCAGCGATTCACCGCTGAGCTTGAGCAATATGCGATGATAAATGGATTTCATATCGGTTAGAGGATTAAAAAAGGTTGGCGCAAAACGACGTTTTGACCAACCCTATTACACGAATTGATTTAGCAATTAAAATTATTTCCCAGCCAGTGCGTTAGCACGCTCGATATACTTTTCGGCATTGACACCGTACTGCTGGTCATAGATAGGATATTTGTCCATAATCTCCTGATAGATGGCTGCCTCCTCGGCATACTTCTTCTGGGCATGGAGCAAGGTAGCCTTCTTGATCATGAAAGCAGGAGCATAATCCTCGTTGCCATTGGCCATGCTGATAGCCTTGTCATAGGCAGCCATTGCCTTGTCAAACTGCTTCAGGTTCACATAGCAGTCACCCTTCAGCGACATAGCGGCAGGACCGATGAGGTTGCCCGAAGGGTTGTAATCCTCAAGATGCTTGAGCGCTTTCTCATACTCACCCTTCTTGTAAAGCAGGATAGCAGCGTTGAGGTGGCCGCGCTCGGCGGTCTTGTTACCATATTGATCGGCAACTTGCTCATAGGCCTTCAAGGCAGCGTCCTCGTCACCTTGCAGCAGGGTGATATCGGCCTTGCCGATTTCTTCCTTAGCCTTGTTGAGGTTCGGGTTGCGGATGCCATAAATGTAACCGATAGCGAGCAATGCCAACACTGCGATAGCGATAATCGCCCAGTTAATGTACTTTTTGTTGTCTTCAATGCGTTGTGCCGCAGAGGTCAGTGATTCATTCACCTCTTCGAGGGTCGTGCGGGCACCTTGATCATGTTTTTTTGCCATTTCTATTTCGTTAATTTTTAATGTATTCTACAGTTTTGCGGCTGCAAAAGTAATAGATATTATTAACATTGAAAAGTAAAATGGCAACAATTTTTGATTTTTGAGCATTTTGTCCTCCTCAATTATGATTAGATTTGGGCAGAAGACACATTTTTTTTGCATTTTTGGGCGCAAAGTAGTACCTTTGCGCCCACATCAGCTTATTGACAATATTATGGAACTCAAGTGCCCGCAGTGCGGCAAATGGATGGCCGTTTCACAGGAAGAACTGGTGATACACGATTGCCAAGTCGTGTGTCCGCAGTGTCTTGCCGTGTGCAGCTATGAGGGTGGCGTGCTGGTTGTCCGTGACGACTCCGACGCTCCCTACCGCCACACGGCTCCTGTTGTCAAAACCCAGCCAAAAATCCAGACAGAGACTTCCCGATTCTGCCACAGCTGCGGCAAAGAACTGCCCGAGGGCATCAGTTTCTGCCCCTATTGCGGCGCCGACCTCAAGGCGCCTTTTGACGGAAAAAAGGCGGCTGCCCCCGAGGCTACAGTTCCCAAACCCGAGCCGTCACACACGCCAGTTCGCAAGCCCGAACCCACGCAGGAGAAAAGCCAACCTGTTCAACAAAAGCCGCAACACGAAACACGTGTCAGCCAGCCGACATCATCTCATGTCGAGGATAAGTTGCGCAATGTGCCCCGCCAGTACAGCAGCGTCCATCCCCGCCTGCACCAAAACGGCACCATGCCAGGTCCCTTGTTCAAGTTTGTAGCCTACACCATCATCATTGCGCTGATTGCCCTGCTCATCTACATTATCATCGCCGGTGCAAGCATTGAGCCCGCTGTCTAAGCGACTTTTCCACTGTAATTTTGGAGTATCAGCATAAAGATTTTGGGGCCGTTGCCCTGATTTCTTCTTGTTGCGTTGGCAGTTAGGGAAAAGTTTTGTACTTTTGCACGTTTTTAAGCGATTTTCAATTCTAAGATTATGAATATCTCCTATAAATGGCTCAAACGCTATATCGACACCGACCTGAACCCCGATCAGGTTGCTGAAGCGCTGACCTCCCTAGGTCTGGAAGTGGGCGCAGTTGAACAAGTAGAAACCATCAAGGGCGGACTGCGCGGACTGGTTGTGGGTCAGGTTGTCACCTGCATTGACCATCCCAACAGCGACCACCTGCATATCACCACCGTGAATCTGGGCGACGGCAACGATCCCGTGCAGATCGTGTGTGGCGCACCAAACGTGGCAACCGGCCAAAAGGTCATCGTCGCCACTCTGGGCACCAAACTCTATGACGGCGACCAAGAGTTCACCATCAAGCGCAGCAAGATGCGCGGCGAGGAGTCGTTGGGCATGATTTGCGCCGAGGACGAAATCGGTGTTGGCACGAGCCATGATGGTATCATCGTGCTGCCCGAGGACGCTGTGGTGGGCACCCCTGCAGCCGACTATTACGGCATCGAGGACGACTACCTCATCGAGGTAGACCTGACGCCCAACCGCATTGACGGCGGCTCGCACTACGGTGTGGCCCGCGACCTGGCGGCATGGATGAAGCGCCACGGCATGGCAGTGAATCTGCACAAGCCCAGCGTGGACAACTTTGCCAGTGACCGCACTGACGGCGGTATCCCCGTCACCGTTGAAAATGCCGAGGCCTGCCCCCGCTATGCTGGCCTGACCGTGCGTGGCGTGAAGGTGCAAGAGAGCCCCAAGTGGCTGAAGGACCTGCTGCTTGCAGTGGGTCAGCGCCCCATCAATAACATCGTCGATATCACCAATTACATATTGCTTGGCTTAGGTCAACCCATGCACTGCTTTGACTTGAGCAAGGTAAAGGGGAATCGCATTGTGGTCAGGACAGCTCCGGCGGGCACCAAGTTCGTCACACTCGACGGCGTGGAGCGCACGCTCACCGAGCGCGACCTGATGATTTGCAACGGCGAGGAGCCGATGTGCATCGGTGGCGTGTTCGGCGGTCTGGACTCAGGTGTGACCGAGTCGACCACCGACGTGTTCCTGGAGTCGGCCTACTTCCATCCCACATGGATCCGCAAGACGGCACGCCGCTTCGGCCTGAACACCGACGCGTCGTTCCGCTTCGAGCGCGGCATCGACCCCAACGAGGTCATCTATAACCTCACACTTTGCGCAATGCTCGTCAAGGAGTTGGCAGGAGGCGAAATCTGTGGCGACATCATCGATGTCAAGGCACATGACTTCCCCGGTTTCCCCGTGGAACTGCACTATGACTACGTGAAGCGCCTCATCGGCAAGGACATTCCCCACGACGAGATTCGCGACATCGTCGAGAGCCTCGAAATGGAAATTACCGCCGAGGACGATGAGAAGCTCAACCTCGTCGTGCCCACCTACCGCGTGGACGTGCAGCGCCCCTGCGACGTGGTCGAGGATATCCTGCGCGTGTACGGCTACAACAACATTGAGTTGACCGACACTATCCACAGCAGCCTGTCGAACAAGACCGACGTAGACTTCCGCGACGACATGCAGGAGACCGTGAGCAATCAGCTCTCGAGCGTGGGTTATCACGAGATCATGAACAACTCGCTCACCGTGGGCGCCTACTACGAAGGCCTGACCACCTACCCCGCCGACTTGTGCGTGCGCATCATGAACCCCTTGAGCAGCGACCTGAACGTCATGCGCCAGACGCTGATGTTCGGCGGCTTGGAGAGCATTGCACGAAACATCAACCACAAGAACGCCAACCTGCGTCTGTATGAGTTCGGCAATATCTACAGCCATGACGGCAGCATCAGCCAGGAGGAGAAAGCCCTCGCCCCCTACAGCGAGAGCACCCAGATGGCGATGTGGCTCACCGGCAACAACCATGACGAGTCATGGGCCGACAAAGTGAGAGCCCTCAACGTCTATGACCTGAAGGCCGACCTCGAGAATATGTTCTCCAACATGGGCATCCAGTTGAAGGACCTGGTGATTGAGCAATACGAGGACGACACCGTCAACCCCGCGCTGCGCTACAGCAACCGCGGCGGCAAGACCATCGCCGTGATGGGTGTTGTTGACGAAGCGCTGGCCAAGCGCTTTGACGTGGACCAGCCCGTTTATTACGCTCAAGTGAACTGGAACCTGGCCTGCAAACTGGCGATGAAGAATGACATCAAGTACAGCGACCTGCCCAAGACGCTGCCGCTGCGCCGCGACCTGGCGTTGCTGGTTGACCGTACGGTGACCTACGAGGACATCAAGCGAGTCGTTGAGGCCAGCGAGAAGAAGTTGCTCAAGTCGATGACCCTGTTCGACGTCTATGAAAGCAACAAGCTTGAGGCTGGCAAGAAGTCCTATGCCATCAGCATGATTCTGCAGGACAACGAGAAGACGCTCAACGACAAGCAGATCGATGCCATCATGAGCAAGATCATCAAGAACTTGGAGACCCAGCTGGGCGCAAAACTCAGGTAAGGCATTAGGTGTCGGGCATTAGGTGTCTTTAGCCTCGTCCCATAGCCCGACAACTGAAAACTGACAACTAAAAACTTTTAAAATAATAACAAAATGGGAAGAGCTTTTGAATACCGCAAAGCAAGAAAGATGAAACGCTGGGGCAGCATGTCCCGCACGTTTACACGTATCGGTAAGGAAATCACTATCGCCGTGAAGGCTGGTGGTCCCGACCCCGAAGGTAACTCCCGCCTGCGTGCGTTGATCGCCAACGCCAAGACGGCCAACATGCCCAAGGAGAACATCGAACGCGCCATCAAGCGCGCCAGCGAGAAAGATGCCGGCGACTACAAGGAGGTGATCTATGAGGGATTTGCTCCCCACGGCATCGCCGTGCTGGTAGAGACCGCTACCGACAACACCACCCGCACCGTTGCCAACCTGCGCAACTACTTCAACAAGAAGGGCGGTTCGCTGGGTAACTCGGGCAGCGTGGCCTTCATGTTCAGCCACAAGTGCTACTTCCACGTTGCTCCCAAGGCCGACGTGGATCCCGATGAACTCGAGCTGGAACTCATCGACTGCGGCGCCGAGGAATTCGCCATCGACGAGGAGGAAATGCTCGTGTCGGGCGACTTCGCTGCCAATGGCGACATCATGAAGTATCTCGAGGAGAACGGTTTCGAGATCAAGAGCAGTGAGTTCGTCTATGAACCCGCCGACTACAAGGAGCTGAACGAGGCACAACGCGCTGAGGTCGAGGCCCTCATCGAGGTTCTGGAAGAGGACGAAGATGTGCAGAACGTCTTCACCACCATGGCCGAGGCCGAGGAGTAATCCACCGCTGTTCAATTCTTTAACGCATTAAACACTATGAGAGTTCCCTAAGTCATCACAGAGGCTTAAGGAACTCTTTTTCCTTTCACACTGAACCCAACAGTCACTTGAAACATCAGGCCTTGTCCTGGTTTTACCTGTCTTTCCCAAAAGAGACTGAATCCTAACTATTATCATTCTATAACTCTAATCTTATCGAATTATGCAAAAGACCAGACAATTCTTCTTGGTTGTGATGCTGATGCTGGCTGCCTTTGTTCCCAGCATGAGCATTGCACAGCAGATGCCACCCATCCCCGTGGATCCCGAGGTGCGCATCGGGAAACTGGACTGCGGATTGACTTACTACATCCGCAATAACAACTATCCTGAGAACCGTGTGAACTTCTACATTGCCCAGCGCGTGGGCTCCATCCAGGAGGAGGAGAGCCAGCGCGGTTTGGCACACTTCCTGGAGCACATGGCCTTCAACGGCAGTGAGCATTTCAACGGCGAGGGCAAGAGCATCATCGACTACACCCGCTCGCTGGGTGTGAACTTCGGCGGCGACCTCAATGCCTACACCAGCATTGCCGAGACCGTCTATAACATCAACGATGTGCCCAGCACGCGTCAGAGCGCACTTGACTCGTGCCTGCTCATCCTCAAGGACTGGAGCAACGGCCTGTTGCTCACCGATGAGGAAATTGACAAGGAACGCGGTGTCATCCATGAGGAATGGCGACTGGGACAGAGCCCCCAAATGCGCATGTTAGAGCGCCAGCTCGAGGCATTGTTCCCCGGCTCCAAGTATGGCAAGCGTCTGCCCATCGGCCTGATGGATGTCGTTGACAACTTCAAGTATAACGAGCTGCGCGACTACTATCACAAGTGGTATCGTCCCGACAACCAGGCGCTGGTGATCGTGGGTGACGTGGATGTGGATCACATCGAGGCCCAAATCAAGGAACTGTTCAAGGATGTTCCCGCCCCTGGTCCCGATGCTGCCCAAGTGGTTGACGAACCCGTGCCCGACAACGAGCAACCCATCTTCATTGTTGATAAGGACAAGGAACAACAATACAGCGAGGTGACCATCTTGTTCAAGCACGAGGCTGTCCCCCGAGAGGAAAAAGTCAATCTCGACTACCTCGTGGTTGGTTACCTTGAGCAAATGGCGGTTCGTATGCTCAACACCCGTTTGAGCGACTTGGCTCAAGAGCCCGACTGCCCCTTTGACAGGGCTTATTGCTATGACGGCAGTTACCTGGGAATCGCCAAGACGATGGATGCTTTCACCATGGAAGCCATGCCCAAAGAAGGCAAATCCGAAGCCGCCGCCCAAGCCTTGATTGTCGAGGCATTGCGTGTCGCTAAGCACGGTTTCACCGCCAGCGAGTATGACCGCGCCCGCGACGAGTACATGAGCGAGATGGAAAGGTGGTACAACGAGCGCGACAAGGTGTCCAACGAGAACTATGGCCGCAGCTTTTGCCGCCACTTCCTGGATAACGAACCCATCACCTCTGTGGAGCAGGATTTCCAGATTGCAGGAATGATTGCTCCCAACATGACTGTTGACATGGTCAACATGATTATCCCTGAACTCATCAGCACCGATGGCCATAACATGGTAATCACCGACTTCAATCAGGAGAAGGAAGGCGCTGTCTATCCCACTATTGAAGGCTTCCAGGCTGCTCTCGATGCCGCCAACAGTGCCGACATCACCCCCTATGTGGACAATGTGGTGGACGAGCCCTTGATGGCTCAGATGCCCAAGAAGGGTAAAATCGTCAAGGAGAGCGCCAATGACGTGTTTGGCTACAAGATTCTTGAGCTGAGCAACGGTGCCCGCGCCGTGCTCAAGAAGACCGACTTCAAGCAGGACGAGATTACGATGACGGCGTTCCAGCGCGGTGGCCAGTCGCTCTACGGCGAGAAGGACTGGGCCAACCTGCAGCTGCTCAGTAGCCTGAATTCCTACACCGGACTGGGCAACTTCTCTAACTCTGACCTGAATAAGGCCCTCGCCGGCAAGCAAGCCAGTGCCTACATCAACATTGGCAGCCACTCCGATGGCGTGAGCGGCAACAGCACCGTCAAAGACCTGGAGACGATGATGCAGCTCGTTCACCTCAAGTTCACCGCCCTCACCCCCGATGAGAAGAAGTTCAACCAGACCATGAACCTGATGGAGACGCAGCTCAAGAACAAGGACCTCATGCCCGAGAGCGCCTTGAGCGATTCGCTGCAGTACATCGTGAGCAACCGCAGCTGGCGCAACAAGCCTTTCAACGTCGATGATCTGAAACAGGTCAGCCTGGACCGAATCATGGAGATCGCCAAGGAGCGCACAGCCAACGCTGCCAACTACACCTTCTTGTTCGTGGGCAACTTCGACGAGGCCACCATCCGCCCGCTCATCGAGCAGTACATCGCCAGCCTGCCCGCCAAGAAAGGCGTGAAGAGCGACTGGGTGAATACCACCGAGATGCCCTCAGGCGAAGTCCTGTGCCACTTTACCCGCAAGATGGAGGAACCCAAGGACTATGAGGTGCTCATCTGGCACTCCGACCAAATCCCTTACAGCTTGGAGAACTCTCTCAAGGCCGAACTCCTGGGACAGGTGCTGAGCCGCGTCTATCTGCAGAAGATCCGCGAGGATGCCGGTGCAGCCTACTCGACCCAGACCCTAGGCAGTGTAAGTCCCGCCATCGCCGACGGCAAGCCCTACACAATGGTACTGACAATCGCTCCCGTCAATCCCGAGTTTGAGGAGTTGGCTCTCCAGATTATCAACGATGAGATGAAGAACGCCTGCACCACCATTGACGCCACTGCCCTGACCGAGGCCAAGGAGAATATGCTCAAGGACCACGCCACCAACATCAAGGAGAACTGGTACTGGAGGGGCATCATCGAGCAATACCTGCTCATGGGTATCGATCAAATGAGTGGCTACGAGGACATCGTCAAGGCCCAAACGCCCGAGTCAATCGCCGAATTTGCACGCCAGATCTACGCTGCCGGCAACAAGATTGAGCTCGTGTTGGGTCCCGAGAAGTAACGTTCTCACGTCAGCGAAACGACCAATAACAATGGAGGCCCCCGAAAAGGGAGCCGCCATTGTTATTCTTGCTTGGGACGATGGAGAAACTATTACTTGACGATAAGAAGGAAGTAGTTCTTCTTACCCTTCTGTGCGAGGATGTACTTGCCGTTGAGCAGCATGTCGGCGCTGGCAGGCATGTTGGGATCGGCGAGTTTCTCCTTGTTGACGCTCACGCCACCGCCCTGGGTGAGTTTGCGCATCTCGCCCTTGCTGGGGAAGACGGGAGCTACCTCGGTGAGCAGCGAGATCATCGG
>DAIREJ010000091.1:0-9316 GCA_036795635.1 Sodaliphilus sp. | reverse complement strand
GGACAGGGTTACACCGGCATTCAGATAAGCCAGGTCACGCAAGCGATTGGACAGAATGCCAAACTCATAGACTGTGGTCGAGAAAATGCCCGCATCGGGATGGAAGATGATGGTGGTTCCGTGATCCTCCTCACTGCAGTCACCGATAATCTTCACCTCGCTGGTGGGTTTGCCCAAACTATACTCCTGCATATAGACCTTGCCGCCGCGGCGCACCTCGGCGCGCAGGTAGTCGCTCAATGCGTTCACGCAGCTCACGCCCACGCCGTGCAGACCGCCAGATACCTTGTAAGAACCCTTGTCGAACTTACCACCGGCATGCAGCACTGTCATTACGACCTCGAGGGCCGACTTGTGCAGTTTCTCGTGCTCGTCGACGGGGATGCCGCGTCCGTTGTCACGGACGGTGATGCTGTTATCCTCACCGATGAACACCTCGATGCGGTTGCAGAAACCTGCCAGTGCCTCGTCGATGGAGTTGTCCACGACCTCGCTCACCAAGTGGTGCAGACCCTTGACATGGGTGTCACCGATATACATCGCCGGACGCTTGCGAACGGCCTCAAGGCCCTCAAGCACCTGGATGTTTGACGCAGAATAATTCTTCTCTTCCTGTTCTTCGATATATTTTTCTTCTTCTGACATAAAAATGTAGTTTTTTTCTCATTTATACCCTCAAAAATAGAGGGGCTATAAAAACGTACAAAATTACAAAAAATCGCCCATTCACCCAAACGATGAAACCTTAAAAAACCATAATTCCACCCCGCATCTTGCCCATATTGAAAAGACCGAATTCTTACTTGCTTTTCACATGGAATAAACAACGATTTTTGTTGAAATGTGGAGTGGAAAGTGGGGATTTGGAGGAAAATCAATTTACGGGACATGGGGAGTGGTGCGATTGAAACATTTTTGCTACTTTTGCAGGGATGATTCTTTCACAGGAATTTATAGGGCAATTACAGGGACTGCTGCCCGATGAATGGGAGGCACTGGTCGAGGCTATCACGGCGAGTGAGCCGAGTGTCGCCGTGCGTGTCAACGACGCGCACGGGGCGAAGGCGCCTGCGGACGCCCGACGTGTGCCGTGGTGTGCCGAGGGTTTTTATCTGGCTGACCGGCCTGCGTTCACTTTCGACACCGACTGGCATGCTGGGCACTACTATGTGCAGGATGCCTCGTCGATGTTCATTGCCCATGTAATCAAGCATTTTATTCATGAGCCGGTGCGCTATCTGGACCTGTGTGCCGCTCCCGGCGGAAAGACGACGGCGGCGATGCAGGCCTTGCCACCGCGCTCGTTGACTGTCGCCAACGAGATTGTGCCGCCGCGTGCCCGTGTGCTGGCCGACAATGTCATCCGCTGGGGCAATCCCCGGTGTGTGGTGACGAGCAACACTCCCGCCCATTTGGGAAAATTCAGCGGTTTCTTTGACATCATCGCCGCCGATGTGCCGTGCAGCGGCGAGGGGATGATGCGCAAGGATGACGAGGCTGTGACCCAGTGGTCGCCCGCCCTAGTCGAGCAATGTGCCCAAAGGCAACGCGAGATTCTTGCTGACGTGTGGCCCGCCTTGCGGCCCGGTGGACTGCTCATCTACAGCACTTGCACCTATAACCGCCAGGAAAATGAGGAAATCGCCGATTTCATCGTCAGCGAACTTGGTGCTACCTCACTCGAGGTGCCCGTTGAAGCCGACTGGAAGATCCATCCCGCCATTGGCAGTTCATGCCACTGCTACCGTTTCATGCCACATCGCGTGGACGGCGAGGGCCTATTCATGACGGTATTCCGCAAGGACGGCAACTCACCTCGTCAAGACATTCGCATCAAAGAGAAGACTTCCAAAAAAGTTGATGATACTTGCAAGCAATGGCTTGCTGTGCCGCAAAACTACATCTTGGGCCAGCAGGGCGACCTGCTGATCGCCGTGCCACAGGACATCAGTCGCGAGGTGACTGCATTGCGCGCCACGTTGAACGTAATTCATGCAGGTGTGGAACTAGCGACCGTCATGGGCCGCAAAACTGTGCCCCACCCTGCCCTGGCGATGTCCACAGCAAGGGCGACAGAGGCTTTCCCCATCTGCGAGGTGGACTACCCCACCGCCCTGCGCTACCTGCGTGGCGAGAGCGTCACCGTGGACGGACCGCGCGGCCATGTGCTCGTCGCTCATCAGGGGGCTGTCCTGGGCTTCGCCAACAACTTGGGCAACCGCGCCAACAACCTCTACCCAAAGCCACAACGCATCCTGAGCACCCACCTGCCCGACGAAAAGCCTACTGTCACAGGGCGATGAAGATGCAGGGGTTGCACACCCGCCTATATCCTGTTCGCACCTAACGGTGCTTGTTGTAGGATGCCAATTATTCTTTTTCAATCTTTTTGATGAATTTGGCAGGGACTCCGCCGACGATTGTACGGGGTGGGACATCCTTGGTCACCACTGCCCCTGCGGCCACGATAGCCCCTGCGCCAATGGTCACGCCCGGCAAGACGGTGACATTGGCTCCGAGCCACACTTTATCCTCGATGCGGATGGGGCGGAACTCCATGTCGCCGCGACGGTCGGGGTCCTGTGCGTGGTTGATGGTGCAGAGTGTAGCATTGTGGCCAATCAGGCAGTCGCAACCGATGTGGATACCGCCCTGATCCTGGAATTTGCAGCCGGCATTGATGAACGTGCGATCCCCAACCATCGTGTTTTTGCCGAAGTCGGTGTTGAAAGGCGGGAACATGCCGACATGCTCGGGCACGTCAATACCCCACAACTCGGAGAGCAGTGCGCGTATTTCCTCGGGGTCATGGTACTCGTTATTCAACTTGACAGTGATTTTTTGGGCTTCGCGACTGGCCCAGTGCATGAGTTGGTGAGCCTCGGAGCCGGCTATCACAGGCCGACCTGATGCGATGTGTTCTTTATATTCCTGAATGGTCATAAGCGATATTTTGATATTGTGTTGATAATGGCAGCAAAGGTGCGAAGAGTTGCCGTGAGGGCGCTTATCTGAAATCCGTTTATATTTACCTGGATTACTTTTTCTGCAACGAAGCGACGTATTTCGAGGGCAGCAAACCCGCATGTTTCTTGAAGAAACGGGTGAAATGCTGCGGATACTCGAAGCCCAGATCCTCAGCCGCCTGCGTCACCGTTCGGCCGCCGACCAGCAGACTCTTGGCGCGGTCGATGAGGAAGCGCTGGATGACGCGTGCTGGGCTGTCGCCCGTGGCACCGCGCATCACGTCGCCGAGGTAGCTGGGCGACAGGCACAGCTGCGATGCGCAATACTTGACGTTGGGCAATCCGTACTTGAATTGCAGCTGCTGCTTGTAGTAGTCCGTCAGCACGTGCTGGAAACGGGAAAGCAAATCGCTCTGCAGACGCGCCACCGCCTCGAACTGCCGCTGATAGAACAACAGGCAGTAGTCACACACCAGCACGATGTAGTCCTGCACAATCCTGTCGGTGAGCGCATTCTGTTCCCTATGCTGAATGAAGCGGCGAATCTTCTCCATCAGTTGCCATATCAGCTGTTTCTCGCCCTCGGTCGTGTGCAAGGCCTCATTCACGTTGTAGGAAAAGAAATGATACTCATTGAGCCGCTGCTCAAACACCGTGCCGCGCATGAACTCGGCATCAAACAGTAACACCCACCCGTGGTAAAGCTCACGTTTGCCGTCATCGGCCTTGCCGATGATCTGACCAGGCGACGCTGCTGTCAAAGTGCCCTTGGACGTGTCATAACCGCCCATGCCGTAGGTCGCTTCGGTCGGGAAGTTGTCCTGCACAAAAATGGCATACACCCCCATCTTGTTGAGCGCGTGATGAATCTCGCCCAATTCGTCGAAATGGACGACACATACCATCGGATGCCATGTCGGAGCACCAAATTCCCTAGCGAAGTCATTGGCCGTGTTGATGTGAACAAGGTCTTTTAGCATGTGGCAAAGATAGTGATTTTTATCCGAAACCCGAAATAAACGATGAAAAAGGTAAAAGAGGTAAATTTTCAGGTATTTAAGATAAATTCTTGTCAAGATAATCATTATAATTTTGCAGCAATCAAGTTTTTAAAGTCATGGTTATGATAAATTTATCACGAAACTTTCTGCTGCTAGCCATCACGATGCTGAGCGGCTTGATGCTGGCCTGTTCAGGACCAAAGGACAACAATCAAAACGATGAGAATATGAAAACGACACTGAATCTGACAAAGGAATGGGACAAGACATTCCCATTGAGTGACAAGGTTGATCACAAGAAAGTGACATTTTTTAACCGCTATGGCATCGAACTCGCTGCCGACATGTACACCCCCAAGGGTGCGCAAGGCAAGTTGCCGGCTATCGCCATCTCGGGTCCATTTGGCGCCGTGAAGGAACAGTCCAGCGGCCTGTATGCCCAGCACATGGCCGAGCGTGGCTTTGTGGCTATCGCCTTTGACCCATCCTACACGGGCGAAAGCGGTGGTGAGCCTCGCCGCATGGCATCGCCTGACATCAACACCGAGGACTTCCTCGCCGCTGTGGATTTCCTGTCGGTGCAGGATAACGTCGATGCCGAACGCATCGGAATCATCGGCATCTGCGGTTGGGGTGGCATGGCCGTCAACGCCGCAGCTATCGATCCGCGCATCAAGGCAACGGTCGCCTCGACGATGTATGACATGACCAAGGTAACCAAAGAGGGCTACTTTGGCAGCGAAGACACACCGGCACAGCGCATGGAGAAACGCAAAGCCATGGCCGCCCAGCGCACCGAGGACTACCGCAACGGCACCTACAAGCGCGGTGGCGGTGTCATTGACCCCCTGCCCGAGGATGCTCCGCAATTCGTCAAAGATTACCATGCCTACTACAAGACCGAGCGCGGTTACCACGAGCGCAGCGGCAACTCCAACGACGGTTGGAATGTCATCGGTTGCCAATCGTTCCTCAACCAACCCATCTTGGCTTTTGCAGCCGAGATCGAGAACCCCGTGCTGCTCATCCACGGCGAGAAGGCCCACTCGCGCTACTTCTCGGAGTACGCCTTTGAGAAGATGACCGGCAAGAAGGTGGAAGGCGTGAGCGCCAAAGAAGGCAACAAGGAACTGCTCATCATCCCCGGAGCCTCGCATGTGGACCTGTATGACGACGTGGCAGGCGTCATCCCCTATGACAAGATTGAAACCTTTTTTAAAGAGAATCTGAAATGAACATCCTGAAGCACTGGGTGCTGACCGTATTATTCTTGTCGGCACTCCTCTCAACTAACGCTCAACAGAATATGGAACTGACCAAAAGACAACAAGCGCTCGTGGCCATTGCTGCCAACGAGGCAAGAGGAAACATCGAGGGTCTGAAACAGGCCATGAACGAAGGCTTTGAAAACGGACTGACCATCAGCGAGGCCAAGGAAGCCCTGTCACAACTGTATGCTTACACAGGATTTCCCCGTAGCCTGAATGCCCTGGGCGCATTGCAGCAGGTCATCAAGGATCGTGATGCCGAGGGAAAACAGACCGAGGCAGGACGTGAGGCCGACCCGCTGCCCGAGAATTACGATGCCCTCAAACAAGGCACCGAAGTGCAGACGCGACTCTCGGGTCAGCCGTTCAACTATGCTTTTACTCCCCAGACCGACTATTATCTCAAGGCACATCTGTTCGGCGACATTTTCGCCCGCAATAACCTCACCTTTGCCGACCGTGAGATTGTCACCGTTTCGGCCATCTCGGCCCTGGCGGGTTGCGAACCGCAGTTGAAGGCTCACGTCGGCGGTGCGAGGAACATGGGTGTGAGCGACGGACAACTGCATGAGATTCCCGCTGTGCTCCGCGACAAGGTAGGTGAAGCCGAGGCCGTGCGCTGCGAGCGTGCAGTGGCCGAGGTGTTCGGCAAACTGTCACATGCGGTCAATACGGTTGATTTCGACAAATGGCCCAAGGGAGAACTGAACCCCTATGGGCAATTCTTCATCGGCAACAGTTATCTCGCCGATATGGGCAACGGCCTGTTCAACGTTACCTTTGAGCCAGGTTGCCGCAACAACTGGCACGTCCACCACCATCAGGTGCAGGTGCTCATCTGTGTCGCCGGACGTGGGTGGTATCAGGAATGGGGCAAACCCGCCGTCGAGATGACCCCCGGCACCGTCATCCACATTCCTGCCGAAGCTAAACACTGGCACGGCGCCACCCGCGACTCGTGGTTCCAACATCTGACCTATCACACCAATATCATGGAGGGCGCCAGCAACGAGTGGCTGGAACCCGTGACCGACGAGGTATATAACCAAGTGAAATAAACCTGTCAAACAATCGCAGGGGTTACACTCCTGCCTATACCCTGGTTGCACCTCACGATGCTATTTGTGGGTGGTTAGGATTCTTTATCAACAGGAAACTTGAGGTATATGAAAGCGCGCCCATCCTGCAATGGATGAGCGCGCTTATCACTAATTGAATCAGCTATTTTACAGGTTCAAGTAACCTTTCAATGCTTCGACGTACTGCTCGAAGGCCTTGCGGCCCTGGTCGGTAACTTGGCAGGTTGTGCGTGTCTTCTTGCCGGCAAAGCCCTTGGTGACGGTGATGTAACCGGCTGTGGCAAGTTTGTCGAGCTGCACGCTCAGGTTGCCTGCCGTGGACTCGGTCCGCTCCTTGAGATAGACAAAGTCGGCCTCCTCCACATTTATCAGGATGGACATCACTGCCAGCCGCAGCTGGGAGTGAAGGATGGGATCCAACTCTTTCATCGCTGCAGACGTGCTTTACGGTTAATGATGTGTCCGGGGATGATCATCATGCAGATGAAGGCAACGATGAACAAGGGCAGAATCAAATTGGCATACAGGGGTACCTCGGCCGCAATGCAGCAGACAATGAAGATGCCGCATGCCAGACCGATTGCGCCACCTATTACCAGCGACTTCTCCTTGATGATGATGCCCTGTGCCATCTCGGCCATCGGCACGATAATGAGCGCGAAGGCAAACATCATTTTCCAGGCGTCGTAGCCCATGATCAGGCTAAATCCCAGGCAGAATAGCGTCGCAACGAAGGCCGAGCATCCCACGATGGTCCAAATCTGTGAAGTGAGCTTGTCGGAATAGCTCTTCACGCCATATTTCACGCGTTGCTTCTTGTCCATGATGGGGGTGGCGATGCCGCCGATAACACCGATGGCGAACCATAGCCAGTTCCATGCGGGATTGTGAGTTTTCACTAACAAAATCCACACCAGGGCGGCTATTATTACCGACAGGTAACCCCACATCAGCATGATGTTGCCATCGCCCACATAGCGCTCTCGGGTGCGATTAATCATCGCGGTAATCAATTCGAGACTTTCTTTCTCGGTCATTTTCTTGTCTTCCATAACTTGAATTGTTTTGCTATAAAGCGGTTTAAAATGTAAACTAAAACTCTCCGAAAAAAGAACAGCACTCGCGATTACCGTTCTTGTTTCACGCTGCAAATATAAAGCGGTTTATAATATAAACCAAATTTTAGCCTAATATTTAACCTTTATTAACGTTACTACCCTATTTTCTCCCCTCATTACATTATTCAAAAAAAGAGTGGCTAGAGAAGTTTCTCTAACCACTAAACTTTTAACTACAGGCGACCCTTTGCCGCTTGAGCATTACCCCACTTGGCAGCCGGGCTTGACGGGACCCGTCGGGCCGATGACCACTAGGCGTCCGCCTGCATCCTCGGCGCTCAGGATCATGCCTTGGCTCTCAATGCCCTTGAGTTTGCGGGGCGGGAAATTGGCGATGAAGCACACCTGCTTTCCCACGAGTTCCTCGGGCTCGTACCACTTGGCGATGCCACTGATGATGGTGCGTCCTGCCATGCCGTCATCGATGGTGAACTTCAGCAGTTTATCGGCCTTCTTTACCTTCTCACATTCCAGGACTGTGCCCACGCGGATGTCCAACTTGGCAAAGTCGTCAATGGTGCATGACGTGGTGACGGGTTTGGGCTTGAAGTTATTGACGATGTTCTCCTGCTTGATGCGCTCCAGACGTTGGAGTTGAGGCTCGATAACGCTGTCGTCCATCTTCTCGAACAACAACTCGGGTTGCTCCAACTGGCGACCTGCGGGCAGGATGTCAATATCGCCCAAACGGTTCCACTCGGCGCTTTCCATGCCTATCATCTTGCGCAGTTTTGCAGCGCTGAAAGGCAGGAACGGCTCAAAGGCGATGGCTAGGTTGGCGGTGATTTGCAGGGCCACGTTCATGATGGTCTGCACACGCGCCATATCAGTCTTCGCCAACTTCCAGGGCTCGGTGTCGGCCAGGTACTTGTTGCCGATGCGGGCCAGATCCATAGCATCCTTCAACGCCTCACGGAAGTGGAAGTGCTCAATGTGGTCAATCAAGACGGCCTTCACATTCTTGAACTCCTCGATAGCAGTGCGGTCCACGTCGGAGAGTTCGCCGGCCTGAGGCACCTTGCCCTCACAGAACTTGTGCGTCAGCACAATGGCACGGTTGACGAAGTTACCCAGGATGGCCACCAACTCGTTGTTATTGCGATCCTGGAAGTCCTTCCAGGTGAAGTAGTTGTCCTTGGTCTCGGGAGCATTAGCGGTGAGCACATAGCGCAACACGTCCTGCTTGCCGGGGAAGTCCTGGAGATATTCATGCAGCCAGACGGCCCAGTTGCGACTCGTCGAAATCTTGTCATCCTCGAGGTTGAGGAACTCGTTGGCGGGCACGTTGTCGGGCATGACGTAGTCGCCGTGTGCCTTCATCATCGTTGGGAAGATGATGCAGTGGAACACGATATTATCCTTTCCGATGAAGTGGATGAGGCGCGTGTCCTCCTGCTGCCACCACTGCTGCCACGTACCCCAACGCTCGGGCTGGGCGTCGCACAGTTCCTTGGTGTTGCTGACGTAGCCGATGGGTGCGTCAAACCAGACGTAGAGCACCTTGCCTTCGGCGCCCTCGACGGGCACGGGGATACCCCAATCCAAGTCGCGCGTCATGGCGCGGGGCTGCAGCCCGTTGTCAAGCCACGACTTGCACTGGCCATAGACGTTGCTGCGCCACTCCTTGTGGCCCTCGAGAATCCACTCCTTGAGCCAGCCCTCATATTCATTGAGGGGCAGGAACCAGTTGGTGGTGTCCTTGAGCACGAGCGGATGGTCGCTGTCCTTGGCATGCGGGTTGATGAGCTCGGTGGGGTCCAGGTCGCGGCCGCAGCCGTCCTCACACTGGTTACCCTTGGCGGCGGGATGGTGGCAATAGGGGCACTCACCCTCCACATCGCGGTCGGTGAGGAACTTGCCGTCCTGCTCGTCGTAGAACTGCTT
>DAIREJ010000090.1:0-9474 GCA_036795635.1 Sodaliphilus sp. | reverse complement strand
CTTCAAATAATAAAGAAAAATTTACTTAATTTGCGCCCCGTTAGGGGATTTTTAGACTTTATTGTGGTGAAACACAGTGATTTTAAGGAAATTTGCAAAGTTTTTACCCGAAACGTCTGTTAAAAACTGTAATAATCTCCAGTTTGCTCCTTCGTGCCTTTTTCCTGAAGTGGCCGTCCCAGCGCAAAAAACACCCATTGGACCGACTGATCCCGTCAAGGTTTAACCTGCCCTCATTTTTTCCTGTTCGCACACTGATTTTTTTGTCTTTTTTCTTCCATAAATAAAGAGAAAAAGGATACAATATTCTTGTGTTATCGCTAGTATTAACACAAGGAATTACAATTTATTTATCCTGTTGCAGCCGGTTACCAAAATGAGTAAAACACCTCACTCCTCACTTCTAACTCATTACCGGTTTAAGTCTATGGTCATGCCCTCGTTGGCCAGGCGGGTATCGGGGAAGACGGTTTGCGCCTCTTGTAGCAGGGGTGTCTCGTCAATGTAGCGTTTGGAGAAATGGCCCATGATGAGGTGCTTCACGCCCGCCTCGCGGGCCACGGTCGCCGCCTCGAGTGAGGTGCTGTGGTAGCGCTTGTGGGCCTTGACGCGCAGGCTGTCATCGTAGGTGGCCTCGTGGTATAGCCAGTCCACGCCCGCCACGTTCTTGATGACGCGGCGCGAGAACTTGGTGTCGCTGCAGTAGGCATAGCTGATGGCAGGGTCGGCGGGTTCGGTGAGTTCTTCGTTTGGGACGACTATTCCTTCGGGTGTCACCCAATCCTTGCCTTGTCGCAGCGCGTTCATGGCATAGTGGGGCACATCCAGTTCTTTCACTTTTTCGCCGATGATGTGTCGCAGTTTGGGTTTCTCCTGAAAGAGGAAACCCACGGCGGGGATGCGGTGAACAAGTGGGAATGTCGTCACCGTGACGGCATCATCTTCCCAGATGACGCGCTTGTGGGTGTCGATGATGTTGAAGCGCACCTCGAACGGTCGTTCGCGGCAAAAGTAGTCCAGCCACTGCGAGAACAGTTCTACACCGTCCTTGAAGGTGTGGATGGTGAGCGAGTTGGTGCGGTTGAGCAGCGCCATGGTAGATACCAGCCCTGGCAGCCCGAAGCAGTGATCACCGTGCAGGTGGCTGATGAAGATGTGGTTGAGGCGCATGGGCTTGAGTTTCATGCGTCGCATGGCTAACTGGGCTCCCTCGCCGCAGTCAATCATCATGAGGTTGTCGCGCACGTTGAGCACTTGGCATGACGGTTGGTGGCGCGGCGTCATTGTCGCGCTTCCGCATCCCAGTATGTTCAGTTCCAGCCTGGTCACTGGTTATCGTTTTTCTTTTATTTCTTGGATGATGCCCTTTAACTGATCGATACTCTCTTGTGGAGTGTCGGGCAGTTTCTCACAGATGTCGAGGGCCTGCTGGTAGTATTCAAGCGCATGGGCTGAATCGCCTTTAAGGAGATACGCATCGGCGAGATGGGTTATGCTTTTCGCGGCTTCATAGCTTTCGGCGCCATAGTACTGCTGCATGCCATGAGCGTATTCTTGGAAACACTCCAGCGCTTGGTCAAAATTGCCCAATTCCTGATGTATCTGTCCTAGATAAATGAGGACAGATTGTGTGTAGGGATGTGCGCTGCCGAATTGCGGATGAAAGACTTCGTAAGCTTTGCTCAGATGCTCTAATGCTTTGTCTTTGTCATGCAGGGTATTGTAGTAGAAACTGCCGATGTTCATGTGGGAGAATGCCGCGAGTTGACTGTTTTCTCCCAAAGCCTGCCGGCGCAAGTCAAGCGCTTTTTGATGGTATTCCAGCGCTTTGTCATTATCGTTAAGACGATTGGCCAGGTAAGCCAGGTTGTTGTAGGATTGCGCCAGTTCGGCAGTGTCAGGCTGTGCTGCCTGCTCTCGCATCTGCAATCCCTTCAAGGTGTATTCCAGTCCCTTGTCATATTCTTCTTTGTTCAGGTAGGCGCGTCCAATGAGCGTGTAGGTCATGGCAACATCCGAGGAGTCGGGGTTGGCCATCTTGGTCAGCAAGTCTAATGACTTGTGGTGCCATTCCAGAGCTTTATCCGACTCATTTTGGTTGTCGTAGGTTAAGCCGATGCGTTGACAGACGATTCCGGCCACATCTTGCATCTCGTCATCGGTGCTGTCATTGATTTGGTCTAGAACCATTTGATAATACTTGCGGGCTCGAGGGTAGTCGGCCAGATAGCTCTCAATGAATGATGCTGTGTAGAAAATGTCACCGATTGAAGAGGGGTTGAGATTCACAATGCGCTCGAGGTAGTAGGCTGCCGAGTCATTGCGGTAGGCCGCCGAGTGGATGTAGAATTTGTTGGCGAAATCCTGGTTGAGGTCAGCCAATTCGATTTCAATGTCTTTTTCCAGCTGTTGCGAGAGTTGTTCGGACTTTTCCTTGAGTGCGCGCTTGTTGTTCAGCTCCTGCTCGCGTTGGTCAAAATCGCCCTTGGTGTTAATGAGTGAGTCAGCGCGTTCCAGGTCGGCATTCTCGATACACTCCAGGGTCTCGCGATTTACTTCGCTCAAGCCCTTGTAGTCGGTCGTGGCATAGCGTTCTGCCATCTGGTCAATGAGCTGGATGTAGTTGTTGTAGTTGGCGTTCAAGGCCTCGCATTTTTTGCGGTATTCCTGCTCGCTGATGTTTTTTTCCTTCAACTGCTTTTCGATAGCAGCAAGCTTCTGGTCATAGTCCTTCTTGGCACGGCTGTAGGCCTTGTCCTCGATGAGTTTCTTGTCATTCTCGAGCTGCTGGTCGGCGACCATGACAATCTCCAGCGACACAGTTGAAGAGTAGGCATAGGAGCGTCCCTTCATCTGTCTATCAACCAGTGAATAGCCTTTTTTTTGGACTCTCGATATCGTGAAGGAGTCGCCTTGTCGTTTGCCGGGTATCTCAAAGGAGAATCGCCCTCCTTTCTTGCTCACGATGGCATTGGGATACTCGAGCACGTTGATGGTGGCACCCTCGATGCCATGGCTGGGCTTGTTGGGGCGTTCAAGTGTTCTCACGATGCCTGACTGCTTCTGTGCCACGGCACTGGTGGCTGCACACAGGCAGATGATGAAAAAGATCAGTTTTTTCATGTTGTCTTCGTTTTGTTTTTCTTGACGCAAAGATAGCACAGATTTGCGGGATAATAAAAAAATGTGCGCTTGTTTCCCAACAAATCGCACACTTTAAACCTTAAAAATCTAATCCTATGAAAAAACTTGTTGCAAAGTTACTGCTTTATCGTGGTATGGCACAAACTTTTAACGATAATATTTCTAAAAACCGATTGAAAAATTGTTAAACACCGCTCTTATTGCTTTTGGTAATCTCAAGAAGGCAAGGAGCGGCCTGAAATGTGAGGCGGGCTCCTCGATGGCGCCCGCCTCACATCATGAGTTATCTTGTATCACTTTTCACCTTTAGTAACCGATGGAAACCGTGGTGTAGTAGTGTCCCAGATTGTTGTGGATTGACAGCGTCACCCAACCGGTGCTGTTGCCGCCATACCAGCTCATGGAACCGTCGCTGTTTCTGAAGGGAGTTCCGTAAACCCGGCACAGGTTGCGGTAAACTCTGTTGTAACGTTTGCGGTCGTTGTAAACACTGTGATAGATGAATTGTGCGTTTACAAGTCTGTCGTAACTGTCATAGCTCAGCATTACATCATCCCACATCGCATTAAGCAGGGGCACTTCTCTCAGGTAGATGATGTGATCGGCATAGCCGTCAATCTCATAGCCATTGTAGTAGAGGTAATCGAGCGAGGCATCAAAGAGTGTGCCGAAGGTGATGCCCAGAATGCGGTCGATTACGGGAGCTCCTGCGTAGGGGTACCAGCCAACGGGAATCACGGGACGATACCATGCGAAGAGCGCGGGACGATAGGGACGTGCGGGAGGGGGCAGGGGGCGACTCCAACTCCACAGGTGGTGGGTATAGTAGTTGTGGAAGTCGTTGTGGTAGTGGTGGCCGGTGTAGTCAAAGTGGTTCTTGTTGTCGTAACCATGATGACCGTTGCCTCCGTGGTCGTGGTTGCCATTGTCTCCGTGGCCGTGGTTGCCATTGCCGCCGTGGCCGTGGTTGCCATTGCCGCCATGGTTGCCTCCATCGGGCTTGCCATCGGGGGTGACATTACCGTTGCCTCCATTGGGCTTGCCGCCGTTGCCCTTGCGATTGCCCACCGTTGTAGTGGTGGTGCGGTCGGACTTGGTGTAATCAGTACTCTTGTGAGTAGTGACATTCACGCTGGGATTATCACTTTGACGAGTCACTGTGCTTGTGCCGCCGCTCTTGTTGCTGCCGCCGCGGGTCCCGACAGTGCTGCTGGGACGAGAACTGCTTGAGCTGCTGGTCGAGGTGGACGGACGAGTCACCTGACTGTTAGTGTTAGGACTGGCCACCGAACGGTTGGTGCTCGAGCTGTTGCGGTTCACTTGAGGCGTCGTCGTGCTGCTGGAGCTGCGGTCCACCTTGGGTGCTACCGTGTTGCTGCTTGAACTGCTTCGGGTCGTTTGAGGAGTCACCGCGCTGCTTGAGCTGTTGCGATTCATCGTGCTGGTTGAACTGCTGCGATTTACCGTGCTGCTTGAGCTGTTGCGGTTGACCTGCGGAGTTGCCGAACGACTAACCGTCGGGGCGGTTGAGTTGCTTGAACGTGAGACAGCTGCCGACTGGCTTCTGCTGGCGGTGCTGCCTCCCTGTGAACGACCACGGCCTTGGGCCATTGCGTCCGATGCGCTGAAGATCAGGCATCCCATGAGAGCCAGGCTCATCATGATGTTTTTAACAGAAGTTTTCATAATTGTGTAGTATTAAAAATGTGTAACAAAGTTCATTATTCTTTGTCTTTTAGACTGCAATACATATACCACGTTTAAGGTTTTTATGCGCTATAGCCCGTTTAATCGCCTTATTGGGCATAAAATTGCGACAAACCACCGAATTTCATAGATGAATCCGGTGGTCGATTTTTGAGAAAAATGATGTTGTGATGCCTTGAAAAGCGATTTGTCGCCCTTTTTAGGCTGTTTCATCGCAGCAGAAGCTGTGCATCGCCATAGCTCAGGAAGCGGAAATCGTGGGCCATCGCATAGTCATATATCCCGCGCCACTTGTTTTGGCCCACAAAGGCCGCCACGAGCAGCAACAGGGTGGATTGCGGTTGGTGGAAGTTGGTGATCATTCCGTCCACGATGCGGTACTTAAAGCCGGGCGCAATCATTAATTGGGTGCTGCCCATGTAGGTGTCGGCATGGTGGCGCTCCAGATAATCGACGATGTTTTGCAGGGCCTTTTGGGTGGAAATCCTGCACGGGGTGGTGTATGGCATCCATTGCGTGACGGTGAGGGCATCCTCATCGGCATCGGGGTTGTCTTCTAATATCTGCCCGATATAATAGAGGCTCTCAAGGGTGCGTACGCTCGTCGTGCCCACGGCGATGACCGGTCCTGGTGCGTTGATGATGTCGTTGATGACCTGGCGGTCCACACTGATGAACTCATAGTGCATGGGGTGCTCGCCGATCTGCTCGCTCTTGACCGGCTGGAAGGTGCCGGCACCCACGTGCAGGGTGATTTCACGGCGCGTGATACCGCGGTGGTCACATTCGGCCAGCACTTCATCGGTGAAGTGGAGACCTGCAGTCGGGGCTGCCACGCTGCCGTCGATGTGGCTATACACGGTCTGATAATCGGTCGAATCGCTCTCCTCGGTGCCGCGGTTCAGGTAGGGCGGGATGGGAATCTCGCCAATGGCATCAAGCACATCGGCAAAGGTGCAAGACCTCTCTCCACCGTCCCAGTCAAAGGCGATTTCCCAGGCATTGCCGTGTAGCTCACCACGGGTGGCGCTCAAAGTGACCGTGCGGCCTTCGATGACGACTTCCTGTGTCAGCGATCCCTGTTTCCAGCGCTTGCTGTTGCCCACCAGACACTGCCACACGCAGTGACCTGTAGTCTGGAAAATCTGCTCATAGTCGCGCGGCAACACTGGCTCCAGGCAGAAGATCTCTATCGTGGAGCCTGTTTCCTTGCGGAATCTGAGGCGGGCATTGATCACGCGCGTGTTGTTGTAAATGAGCGTCGAGTGTTCGGGCAGCAGTGAAGGCACTTCCCAAAACTTGCGTTCCTCGATGTTTCCACCTTTATAATATAAGAGTTTGCACTGCTCGCGTTGAGCGAGGGGGTGCTTGGCGATGCGCTCGTCGGGCAAGGGGTAGTCATAGTCGGCGATGCGCAGGGCGCGTATGTCGTCAATCAGAGCCATTAGGAATAGATGATGAAAGCGATGGTTAACAATGAAGTGAAAATGAGCATGTTGCGGGCTGTGCCTCCCAGCAGGGGATTCAGCGCCTTGCCGTCACGCCTGGTGAGTTGGAACCAGGTGGCGGTGTGCATCACCAGGTAGATGATGGGGATGACGAGCGTCCACTTGGGCATCACGCGTCCCATGATAATCAGCAGCCACAGCGCACTCAGCATCGCCATACCGACGTAGCCGTTGAACAGGTAGGCCAGGGCGGCGGGTTTGCGACCGAAGATGACCACCGAGGTGCGTTTACCCGACTCGCGGTCTTCTTCAACGTCGCGGTAGTTGTTGATTAACAGCACATTTACTGCCAGTAAGCCTGTAGTGACAGATGCCAGCAGCACCAGCGGATCGAAGTGCAGGGCCATCACATAATATGTGAGGTTAACAGGAACGATGCCAAAGAAGATGAACACCGTGAGTTCTCCCAGCCCGTGATAGGATAGGGGATAAGGTCCTGTGCTGTAGGCCAAAGCAGCGAGGGCGATGACTATGCCTGCAGGGAGCAGCCACCAACCGCCGTAGGGTATCAGGCCGCACCCCGTGATGCCCGCGGCAATGATCAGCCCAATGATGACGTTGCGCAATGTCTTGGGCTTGATGTCGCCCTCGGTGACACCGCGTCGAGGACCCACGCGGCCGGGTTTGTCGGTTCCCTGCAGATAGTCAAAGTACTCGTTGGCGGTGTTGGACACAATCTGCGCCAGTAGGGCAAAGGCCAGACACAGCAGAGCTGGCACCCATTTGAAGTGGCCGTGCAACTTGGCCAGGCCAATGGCCATGACCACGCCGCTGAGCGACACGGGTAATGTCCTGAGCCTGAAGCACTCCATCCATATCTTGATTTGTCTTTTCATGTTTCCTGTGTTAATGCGGGTGCAAAATTACAAAAAGTTTCCCTGTTGTCAACCCATTATCGGTGTGCATTGACAAAAGAGAGTGGTGTCATTTGGGTGATTCGCTTGAAGTATTTGGAGAAAAATGAAGGATTGGGGAAATTCATCTCGTTAGAGATTTGGGCCACCGTTTTGTCGGTGTGCAGCAATTGTGTCTTGGCATAGGTGATGAGCGCACGATCTATCCACTGTTTGGCCGTGACGCCGCTCGCTTGGCGAATGACGGTGCCCAAATAGCGTTCGGTGAGGCACATGCGGTCGGCATAATAAGCGATCTGGTGCTGCTCGCAGCAGTGCTGATTGACGAGCTGGATGAAACGGTCGAAGATGGTTTGCTCGCGAGAGCGCGTGACGGCCAGGCGGTCGGCTTGCTGGTGGAACAGATGGTCGCAATGGTGCATGAGGGCAGCGACGAGCGACGAGACGATGGGGCGATGGTAGTCAGGCTGATGGACAATGCGCCAAATACTGTCGTGAATATCGCGGAATGTTTGCCAGTCTTCGTTCGAGACCTGCAACTGAAAGTCGCGCACTTGCCCGTTGAAGGCTGAAGGGAACTGACCCGTGGTGAAGGGCATGGGGAAATCGGCAAACAACCCGATGCCCAGCAATTCAAAATCGTTAGAGAACCTGATGGGGTTGATAATCGTGCCGGGCCCCAGAAACATCAATGTCCCGGCGGTCACATGGCGATCCACGAGGTTAAAGTTGACGTCACATTCTCCGCTGATGATGATGCCCATGCGGTGGTCATTGATGATAAAAGGCGGCCGTTGATTCCAAATCAAATGAAACAACTGTTCTCGGCCGTGAATGAGGGCCAGCTCGTTGCTGAAGTAGACATCCTTGCTGAGTTGCTCGAGGTGAGGCGAAATGATGTCCCGCATCCGGGACATGTCTAAGAGTTTGGGTTGCTTGTCCATCGTTTTATTCTTGTTTTGTGGACAAAGATAATGAATTTGTGCCAATTTGCATCCAGTTTGAGCAGAAATCGTACAAATAGAACATTTTCTCATCCCGTTGGGTTGTGTCGTGAAAGTAGAATTGCTGTATTTTTGCATCATCAACAAAAACAATGAGCAATATGAGACTATATTTATTGGGGTTAGTGCTGTTACCCTTGATGTTGGCGGCTCAGTCGCTGGAAGAGTGCCAGCGGGCAGCAGAGCAGAACTATCCGCTCATCCGCCAGTTTGACCTCATCGAGAAAACCACCGACATGACGGTGTCCAACATCATGAAGGGGTGGTTGCCGCAGGTGTCGGCTTCGGCCCAGGCTACCTATCAGAGTGATGTGGCCAGTTTCCCTGACCGGATGCAGGCCCTTTACGATCAGATTGGGTTGGAGATGAAAGGACTCAAGAAGGATCAGTACCGTGTGGGTATCGACATCAGCCAGACCGTCTATGACGGGGGCGCCATCAGCAGCCAGGCAGCGATAGCACGCGAGCAGGGCAGGGTGCAGGCGGCGCAGAACGAGGTGAACCTTTACCAGGTGCGACAGCGTGTGAACGAGATGTACTTTGCGCTGTTGCTCCTCGAGGACCAAATCATGCTGAATGATGACCTGCAGGAACTGCTTGCCGGCAGCGAGAAGAAACTGGCATCGATGGAGAAAGGCGGCATTGCTGCCGTGAGTGACTACCAGAATGTGAAGGCCGAACGGTTGAATGTGGTGCAACAAGGCGTCAATCTGGCTTCACAGCAGCGCATGTTGCGCACGATGCTCTCAACCTTGTGTGGTATCGAGGTGAACGATGTCCAAAAGCCACCTGTCGTGGAAGTGGGTACAACGAACAACCGGCCCGAGATGCGGTTGTTTGACTCGCAGTTGCGTCTTGCCGATGCCCAGGAGAAAGCACTCAATGCGGCCCTGTTGCCCAAATTGGGTTTATTTGCCCAAGGTTTTTATGGCTATCCCGGCTACAATATGTTTGAGGACATGATGCGTCATGAAATGTCGCTCAACGGCATGGTGGGTGCCCGCTTATCCTGGAACATCGGGGCACTGTACACGCGCAAGAACGATAAGGCCAAGTTGCAACTTCAGCGCGAACTCACCGAGAGCAATCGCGATGTGTTCCTGTTCAACAGCAACTTGGAGCAACTGCAGCTTACCGAGGAAATTGCACGTTATCGCCAGTTGATGGCTGATGATGACGAGATCATCTCGTTGCGGTCGTCGGTGCGCAAGGCCGCCGAGTCCAAACTGTCGCACGGCATCATCGACGTGAATGACC
>DAIREJ010000089.1:0-9547 GCA_036795635.1 Sodaliphilus sp. | reverse complement strand
AGTGGGATCCCAAGTACAACCTGTTCCCCATTCCCGACGATCAGCGCAACCTGAATCCCGAGATTGGCCAGAACCCCGGTTGGTAATTCTAAGGCTTTAGACGTCAGGTCTTAGGCTTTAGGTCTTCCTGACGACTAACCGATAAAAACGGCTGCCGTGTCATTGATTTGACACGGCAGTCTTGTTTTTGGATTGAGGATTTCTAGATGATATAGAGAGTCTAGAATCTCTAGTTGATTTACTGGTAATCCCTGATTCTCACGTCGATGCCGCTGCCCTCAAGCAGTCGCACCACTTGCTGGATGTCGGTCTGGCCGTAGTGGTAGGGGAAGAGTACTGCGGGCTTGATCATCGTGGCGGCATGGGCGCACTGCTCGGGTGTCATCGTGTAGGGCAGGTTGCAGGGCAGGAAGGCCACGTCGATGTCCTTGATGTCGGCCATCTCGGGGATATCCTCTGTGTCACCGGCGATGTAGATGCGCATGCCTTCAATAGTGAGCACAAAGCCGTTGTCACGGCCCTTGGGGTGGAATTGCAGCTTCTCGGGCGAAATGTTGTAGGCGGGAACAGCGTCCACTGTCCAGCCCTCGGACAATTCCATGAAGTCGCCATTGGCCATCACTTTGCCTTTGCCGCCCAGCATCTCGTGACAGCGGGCATTGGTGATGAGTATGGTGTTCTCTTTGCTCAACTGGTTGATGGCAACCGAGTCGAGATGGTCAAAATGCTCGTGAGTGACCAGGATGTAGTCGGCTTGGGGTAGGGTAGAGTAGTCGGTCTCAGGTTTCACGGCCGTGGTCACGGGATCCACATAAATCCACTTCTCGCCCACCTGCATCCTGAGGCTGCCGTGCTTGATGCAGTACATTTTCACTGTCGTGCCGCTTTGCGTCTTGAACACGTCGCAGCCCGCTTCAACGGCCTCTCCGTTTTGCGCCGTGCAGGAGCACATGGCGCCAACAATCATCATTGCCATAATCAATAGTTTTACTTTCATCATTATCATTAAAAATTGGTTTTACCTTTGTTTCTTGCCCTCCAAAGGTAGATAAAACCATTCAAATTGCAATCTTGAACACTCAGAAATCGATGATTTCACAATTATTATATGGTATTTAATAGCTGTGGCGCTCCTTTTTCGGATTTTTTTAGTAACTTTGCAGCTAAAATTCACGGCAGCTATGAAAAGGAACGATGAACTCAAGGTGTTTTGCAAGAATACCAACGAGTACATAGACATCGACGGCGGAGAAACGCTTATCGAACTCTATGACACCATCAAGGGGCGTCTGGGTCTTCAGGGCGATGCTGTGTGTGTGCTGGTCAACAACAAGGTCGAGGACCTGCATTATCCCGTTTATGCGCCCAAGCACATTGAGTTTATTGACAGCACCAACAATGCGGGTTATCGTGTGATGACCCGTTCGTTGTGTATGGTGCTCTACAAGGCGGTGAACGACCTGTACCCGGGAAAGCGCCTGTGCATCCAGCACAGCATCTGCAACGGCCACTACTGCCAAATCAAGCACGAGGAGGAATTCCTCACGCCCGAGGTCATCGACCAACTCAAAGAGCGCATGCGTGAAATCATCGACGCCGACATCCAGTTTGTGCGCCGCGAGCGCCTCACGAAAGATGTCATCGAAATGTTCCGCAAGCAAGGTCTCAAGGACAAGGTGCGCCTGCTCGAAGGCATCAACCAGCTCTATACCGTCTATTACAAGCTGGATGACATCATCGACAGCTTCTTCGGGCCGTTGGTTCCCTCAACAGGAATGTTGAAGGTGTTTGACCTGTTGCCCTATGAGAAGGGTATGCTGCTGTTGGGCCCCGATCGCAAGGACCTCGACAAGGTCATTGAGTGGGAGCCCCAGCCCAAGCTTTTCCAGGCATTTACCGATTACATCAACTTCAACAAGATCATCCGTTTGGGTGATGTGGGCGAGCTCAACCATGCCATCAGGGCAGGTTACGCTCCGTTGCTCATCAACGTGGTGGAAGCGTTGCACAACAAGCACTTTATCCAGATTGCTGACGAAATCACCCGCCGTTATCACGAGGGCGGTGCGCGCGTCGTGCTCATCGCCGGGCCGTCGTCCAGCGGCAAGACCACCTCGTCCAAACGATTGGCCATACAGTTGATCACCAACTGCATTGTCCCCAAGGTGATAGAGTTGGACAACTACTTCATCAACCGTGAAAAAACGCCACGGGACGAGAGCGGCGACTACGACTACGAGTCGCTCTACGCGCTTGACTTGGAGCAGTTTAACAAAGATGTGACCGACCTGCTTGCAGGCAAAGAGGTGGCGATGCCCACCTACAATTTCAAGGAGGGAAAACGTGAATATTTGGGCAATACGCTCAAACTTGAACAGGGTGACATCCTGCTCATGGAAGGTATTCATGGCCTGAATCCTGAACTCACCCGACTCATTCCCGAGGAACAGAAATTCCGCTTGTTCGTGTCGGCGTTGACCACCTTGAGCATTGATGACCATAACTGGATCGGCACCTATGACAACCGCTTGTTGCGCCGCATCATCCGCGACCATAAGTATCGCGGAGCCAATGCCTTAGACACCATCAAGCGATGGCCCAGCGTGCGCCGCGGCGAGGACAAGTGGATCATGCCTTTCCACGAGAATGCCGACGCCATGTTCAACTCCTCGCTGCTGTTTGAACTGTCGGTGATGAAGAATTATGCGCTGCCCATCCTTCAGCAGGTGCCTAGCAGTACGCCCGAGTATGCCGAAGCGTCGCGACTGATGAAATTCCTGAATTACTTCGAGCCGCTCGACGAGAAAGATATCCCCAGCACGAGCTTGCTGCGCGAATTCCTGGGCGGGAGCAGCTTCCACTACTGACGATAACCTTGTGGGCCTTATTGCGATGCGATAGGGCCCACAAGCGTTTAATAATCAAGATAATCATTAAGAAAAAGATAACATACAATACTGATGATTGAGATGACACCAAGTGCAGAACAACCGCAAGAGCAGAACAGCCGCCATATCTCGCTGGAGGAATTCTGCGGGAATGTGCGTCGCATGGAATCCCAGGGCCAGGATGGTATTGGCCTCTTCAACGAGGTCATTTCCCAAGGTCTTGCACCTGACCTCATCGCCGAGGATGAGGTGCAACACAGCCGACGCCTGGAACGCATCACCACCGAAATCACCCGCCGTTTCAGGCAGGAAGAGATGCGTGTGGTGCTGGTCGCCGGACCATCCTGCTCGGGCAAGACAACGACCTCCCGTTTTCTCAATCACATGCTGCGTGACAATGGCATCCAGCCGTGTGTCGTCTCGTTGGATAACTATTTCCTGAATCTGGACCAAAGGCCGCTTGACCCCAACGGCAACATCGACTACGAGTCCTTCTATGGACTGGATGTGAAGCAGTTGGGACGTGACGTGGCAAGCCTGTTGGCGGGTGATCAGGTGTCGATGCCCACCTATGACTACGTCAAGGGCGAACGCACCTATCGTGGCAACACACTTAAACTTGAGAGTAACAGCCTCCTGTTCCTCGAGGGTCTGCATGCCTTGAATCCGCTGCTGGTGCCCGATCTCCCCGAAGAAAAGAAATTCAGGCTCTTTGTCACCGCCCAGGCAACGATTTATTACGGTGAGAAGATTGGACTCGACGAGCATGACAACCGTCTGTTGCGCCGCATCTACCGCGACTATAATAGCCGAGGAGCCAGTGCGTTGCAAACGCTGCAGTGGTGGCCTGGTGTGTTGCGTGGCGAGAACCTGTGGATCCTGCCGTTCGCCAGCCATGCCGACGCCTGGTTCAACACGTCGATGGTGTTTGAGTTCTCGGCCATCAAGTCGCGCGTGGCGCAACTGTTGCGTGAGGTCCCCGAGAGCGAACCCGTGGAGTTCAAAATCGCACAGCGCCTCATTGCGGTCCTCAACCGCATCGCTCCACTCACCCAGGAAGATTTTGCCGCCATCGCGCCCAAGCGCCGCTTCCTCCTCAGCAACGAGGGAAAATAACACTGTTTCACCAGTCTTGTTTGTGTTTTGTCTTGCGGGTGTAGGTCTTTTTGGAGGCATGCACCGCATGCGTTGAGTGGAAACCCGGGCCACGCAGGTCTTTCTCGGCCTCGCGGCTGCCGCGCCTCATCGCCTTGATGACGTCATCCAGGTTGTTCTTTTTCTTTTTCGGTTTTTTCATGTGCGTCGGTGATAGGGGTAATTGCCATTGATGGGACTATTGCAGGACCTCGACGAAATCCTCAGGCAGGATAATGTTGTCCACCTCGAGTGCTGCCGCAAACAAGGGGGCGATTTCTCGGGCTGTGAAACCGGCGATGCCACAACCGATGCGGGTTACAAGGAACTTGTACTCCTTGTGAGCGATGGCGAACTCAATGAACTCGTCAACATAGGGTTTGATGGTTTCCACACCGCCCTGCATCGTGGGGATGGCATAGCTCTGGCCCTGCAGACCCACACCCTGGCCCATAATGGCTCCGAAATGCACCGCGGCAATGCGTGCTGCGCCGCCGCCGTGGGCACCAGCCAGGTTGCTGCCGAAGACAAAAATCTCATTCTCTTTGAGTTGCGTGATTCTCTCAGGGGTGAATTCTCTGTTATACATTGTTTCTTTTTACTTATTCGGTGATTATTTCTAGGTATGCAAAGTTATAAAAGATTTGTGAATTGTGCAAAAAGCTTTGTTTCTTGGCACAGTGTTCCGTTTTCCACTTTTTTGTTTACCTTTGCAGAAGAATACTCTTCATTATGGCACGTCACAATACATTGGGTCAGGCTGGCGAACAGGCTGCTTGTGAGTTTCTCATCGCGCGAGGTTATACCGTGCGCGAGACCAACTGGCGCATGGGTAAACTCGAGATTGACATCATTGCCCAGGAACCTGCTGCCAACCGCCTGCATATTGTTGAGGTTAAGACGCGCTCCAGCGTTGAGCACTTTGACCCCATGGAATCCATTACCCGTGCCAAAATCCGTAATCTGGTTAACGCCGCCAACGGCTATATCCAGTATTACCAGTTGAGGATGTCAATACAGTATGATGTGATGATTCTCGTGGGAACGGCCCCCGATTTCACTATTCATTTCATTCCCAACGCCTTTCAGCCGCCGTTGAGGACAATCCGTTAGCCTAGTAGCGTTATTTCTTCTTTTCCTGTGGCAGCAGGATTTCGTCTAGCCACCCGCCTCGGCGGTAACGGCACAGGTCCACATAGGCGTCGATGCCGGGAATGATGCCAGTCTCGCTGTATTGCCAGACGGTGTACTCACCCTTCCAATTGATTTCCGGCTCCTCGTTGGAGTAGCGCCCAATGTACAGGGGGTACTTGTTGAAGTGGGGCGTCAAGTTCTTGTTGTAAAATCCCATTGTGCTGTAAATCATGGGTTTGACACCATAATGTTGTTCAACGAGATTGCAGAATTTTGCTACACTGTCGATGAGCTGGCTGCGTGACCAGTTGCCGCGCACTTCCACATCAAGCATGGGTATCAGGTCCTGGATGTTCTTCAAGGCGAATGTCGAGAAATTCTTGAACTGGCGGTCAATGGGGGAGGTGGAGGTCAAATAATGGTAACTGCCGACGAGCAGACCCGAACGACGGGCCTCGGTGATGTTGTCGGGATAGTGGGGTGAACGGTAGGTGGAGCCTTCGGTGGCCTTGATATAGACAAAGCGGATGTCCTTGTCGCTGCTCACCTTTTCCCAGTCAATCTTTCCCTGATGGCTGGAGATGTCGATGCCGTCATAGCGGGCCTCAGCGTTACGTGCTGGTATCACTCGCTGATCATCAGCTTTTTCAGTCTCTTGCTTGCACGAAACCAGCAAGGTCGCCACCAGTGGTGCGACCAGCAAGGGTAGTCCATGCCATTGCCAGAATCGTTTAGTCATTATCGGCCGAACTTTTGTTGGTTTTACGGCCTTTCAGGTTAGCGTTACGGATGCTGTCGTTGCGTTGTGTTTGCGTGAGTTTGGATGAGGTGCCCTGCAACAGACTGGACGATTTGCTGCTGGAGGTTTTCTGAGTGGATTTCTTCTGCTCACGGTTTTTCTGAGCTTCAGCTTTGCGCTTGGCTTTGGCGTCCTGTGCAGCCTTTTCAGCGGCCTTTTTCTCGGCGGCTCTCTTTTCAGCAGCCTTTTTCTCTGCAGCTTTCTTTTCAGCAGCCTTTTTCTCGGCAGCTTTCTTTTCGGCTATCCTTTTTTCGGCAGCAGCCTTCTTTTCGGCCTCTTTTTTCTTGGCATCTATTGCGGCCTGTTGCTTGGCTTTTTCTCTATCCTGATTCCGTTTCTCTGCTTTGGCTTTTTCTTCCTCTTTGTCTTTCTGGTGCTTTGTCTCCTCGGTCGTCGTTTTCTTCTGTTCGGTCATCGTCACATTGGACGGAGCCGGTTTGCGGTTCACGAGGTCAAGGACGCTCTTTTTGGGTGTGTGGCGGCTAGGGACATAGGTGATGTCCTTGACTGAATAACCAGTGTTGAAACGGCTCATGTCCACGATGTTGGTGGTCACACCCTTAAAGTCACCGCTCTCCGAGAATTGCCATAAAACCCATTTGGGGCTGATGTTTGGCGCCTTGTCGCTATATTTTGCAATGAACAGCGGGTAATGCTTGAATGCAAGGCCCAGGAAATCATTGTAGAATTTCTCGCCTGTGTAAATGAGAGGCTTGCAGCCGTAGTAGTTCTCGACCAGGTCGGCAAACACCTTGACACTGTCGCGCAACTGCTGTTCGGTCCAGTACTTCTTCTCTTCGATGTCAATCATGGGTAACAGGTCTTGTTCTTCTCTGTTGACCGTTTTCACGAAATTCACGAATTGGTCCTGAGCGCTCGACGTGGTCCTGAAGAAGTGGTAACTGCCCACCTTGAAGCCGTGCTTGCGGGCTTCTCGGATGTACTCCTTATAGCGTGGGTCTTGATAGCTTCCGCCCTCGGTGGCTTTGATATACACGAACTTGACATTGTATTTCTGCTTCAGTTCGCCCCAATTCATAGCACCCTGATGTTTGGAGACGTCAATGCCGTCATATTGCACCGTGGAGGGATCTACCCGTTTCTTTTTCTTCACGGGCGCAGCCTCTGCTGCTTTTTTGCCTGTCGTGTCGGCAGCAGGCTTATCAGATGCCTTGATGTCGGCAGCGGGCGCCGCATCGCCTTCCTTTTTGGTGTCCTTGGCGGAAGTCGTTTTGGTATTACTGCCTTTTTGGTTCGTGGTTGATGCAGCGGGAGCCTTATTGGATTGGTCCGTGGTTGTCGCTTGTGATTTCTTCGTTTGGTTCTTGTCTTTGTTCTTTACGCGTTCACGTGTGGGCTTGTTGATGTCATTTGACTTCTGAGCCTGCATCGCAAGGGGCAAGGCGATGAGGAACATCGTCAAGATCAACTTGTATATGGTCGTTCTTTTAAGCATTTTGAGAAGATGTAGGGTGTCAGTAGAAAAATGTGGCTGCAAAGATATGAAATAATGTTGGATTTTTCGCCTTCATCTAGCAAAATTAACATATCGGGTTTTGGAAAGCACATGCAAGGAGTTGTGAAAAATGAAAAAATGATGAAAATGTGCGATAAATAGGATAACATTCGGCGAAAAGCATTACTTTTGTAGGTTAAACGATTTGAAACCGCAAGATGAAAGTCAAAATCCATCACGAGGGTGAGAACATCCTGCTCATGCTGTTCTTGATCATTGCAGCCAGTGGTACACTGGCCTACAGGTTTTTTGACTATAAGCCGGTGGCTTGGGTGTTGATAGGGTTGATGGCTGTCCTGTTTGCGTTGGTGCTCAATTTCTTCCGCTTGCCACGTCGTCATTTCAATGGTGACAATGAAGACGGTACGGCTGTTGTGTCGAGTGTTGATGGCACAGTGGTGGCTCTCGAGGAAGTTTATGAGGATGAATTCCTGCACCGCAACTGCATCCAACTGTCAGTGTTTATGACCATCTTCAATGTGCACGCCAACTGGGTCCCTGTCAAGGGCGAAGTCATCTATTATAAGCATCACTCGGGACGTTTCCTTGCAGCTAATCTGCCCAAGTCGAGCAGCGACAATGAGCGTTCGTCGATTGTCATCCGCACCATTACAGGCGAGGAAATCCTTGTGCGGCAGATTGCCGGTGCTGTGGCTCGTCGCATTGTCACCTATGTGGAGCAGGGCGAACAGGTGGACATCAATGACTTTATCGGTTTCATCAAGTTCGGTTCCAGGGTAGATATCTTCCTGCCTCTTGATACCGAAATCAAGGTCAAGCTGGGTGACCGCACCTGGGGCGGCGAGACCCTGGTGGCACGCCTCAACAACAAGAAAGACAAGCAAGCATGAAAAAAATCCGCAACAATATCCCCAACGCGATCACTTCGCTCAACCTGTTGTGTGGCTGCTTTGCTTGCATAGCTGCGTTTCGTTGCAATGACACGCTATGCTGGGGGCTCAAAGGCTATGAATTGGCATTTGTGTTCATTGCATTGGCGGCCGTTGCCGACTTTTGCGATGGCCTTGTGGCACGGGCGCTCCATGCTGTGAGCAATATTGGTGCAGAGTTGGACTCGCTGGCCGACTTGGTGAGTTTCGGTCTTGCACCTGCAATGGTGCTCTACAACATCATGCTCAACCAAGGTGCCGGTCATTGGGCTTTGATAGCAATGATTTTGCCTGTGTTCGGCGCGCTCAGGCTTGCCCGCTACAACGTTGATCCAACCCAGGGAACTGTTTTCACAGGCCTTCCCATTCCTGCCAACGCCATTTTCTGGATAGGCTTCACAGCATGGTATGCAGTGAATTTCGTCCCCCTGTGGGCTGTCATTTTGCTCATTGTGGCTCTGTCGTTGCTGATGGTTTGCAACCTGCGCATGTTCTCGCTCAAGGTGCACAACTTGGCATCATTCAAGCAGAATTGGGCACAGTATTTGCTGTTGATTGCTGCTGTGGTGTTCATAGCCGTGCTGGGTTTGCCTGGTTTGGCTGTAACCATAGCCCTTTATGTGCTGCTGTCCATCATTAAAAGAGAAAAATAATGAGTTTCTTCCTGTTCATACTGCTCGTCCTGTTCCTGCTCATCGGCTGGCCACTGCTCAGAGGGTGGCTTTATATGAACAGCCTGCGTCGCCGCGTCAACGAGTCCTTCCGTGGCAGGCAGCAGCATGAGCGTCCGCGCCGCGACTATGATGACGATGAAGAAGATGGTGAACGCAAAATTTACAACAGTGGTGATGGCGAGTATGCCGAATATGAGGAGGTTAGCGGCACCATCATGGAGGAAGCCACCACTCAGACCATTATCGAGGAACAGGTCATTGATGCCGAATTTGAAGACGTCAACACCTGATTCACTGATAAATCCCCATTCCAATCTCGCATTTGAAAACGGAGCGTAAGTCGCTGAAAAACAAGTTAGTGTCCCGTTCGGCAGGTTTATTTCATCCCTGATGTGCAAAAAAATCAGTGATTTTTGCCTCAGTTTCAAAAAAAACATTTACCTTTGCACCCGCTAATCGCCCAGATGGCGGAATCGGTAGACGCGTTGGTCTCAAACACCAATGGGGTAACA
>DAIREJ010000088.1:5860-9562 GCA_036795635.1 Sodaliphilus sp. | reverse complement strand
GACTGTAATATTCTGTACAATGAATGCCTGTGCACACCGGCATTAAAAATGCCAATGGGTAACTGTTCGTGCCCATAGCGCCAATACCTTCGACAATACGGAAAGGATCGACCAATTCAGCATATTCACTTTCCTCGAAGTAACGTTTGGCTAAATGGTCTCCTACTACAACAGTGTCTACATGGAGGTCGATAGCAGCGTGCCATTCATCACCCGCATTAGCCCAATAGGAAACAGGATCTTGAAAATCATAGAGCAGAAACTCTTGACCATTGAGGATTGCACTGTCGTATAAACCAGAATAAAAATTTCCAACAAGGCCGTCATCATAGAACTTACTATCCGGCACTATGCCATACACTTTTTTGTTTTCCTCTCGCAAGTAAACGGGAACTACATCCTTTGGTTCACTATACAGATCATCAACGCACATGTGCATGGCCTTATAGGTCTTGCCGTTGATCACCGTGTCTCCTCTCAGCTCAAGCGTGCGGTATACCTTGTTGTCTCCACGGGCAGGATTGGTATAATAATCCTCCTCGTAATTATAATCTTGGATGCTGTAGGTCCACTTGACGCCCTCACGCACAAAGGGGACGTACTCATATTCCTGTGCCACTGCCTGGGTCATGCCCAGCAGGGCCAGCAATGTGATTAGTAATGTCTTTTTCATAAGCACTGCGTTTTATGGTTCAACATGTTAAGATTTACAAAGATACAACAATTATTTGGAAAGACTTTTACCCCCCCATTTTTAATATTTATTAACAGTTTAAGGACGATCCTGTGCAAAATCGGGTTGGGCATCCGCGAGAATGGAGGGAATGGAGGGAATGGACTGGATTAGAAGGATGGTCTGGAGGGGAGGGAGAGAGGATACTAGACGTTATTCTTTGAGGCGGGTGTCGATGATGATGGTGACGGGGCCGTCGTTGACGAGGGCCACTTGCATCTCGGCGCCGAAGACGCCACGTTGGGTGGGTTTGCCCAGCAGGCTTGCCACCTCGTCGCAGTAGGCTTCATAGAGTGGCACAGCCAAGTCATGTCCTGCAGCATGGATGTAGCTGGGACGGTTGCCCTTCTTGGTCGAGGCATTGAGGGTGAACTGACTCACTGCCAGCACCTCACCTCCCGCATCGATGATGCTGCGGTTCATCACACCCTGCTCGTCATCAAAGATGCGCAGGTTCACTGTCTTCTGCGCCAACCAGCGCATGTCATCAAGGGTATCGCCCTCACGAACACCCACCAGCACCATCATGCCGTGGCCGATGGTGCTGTGCAGTTGTCCGTTGATGGTGACCGAAGCCTCGGTCACACGTTGTATCACGATTCGCATTTTTTTCTAAGGTCTTTAGAGTCCTTAAGGTCTTTAAGGACTTTAAGGATGGTTTTTAGTTTTACTTCATCCACTTGAAGAGGTCGGAGAAACTGGCTTTCTTGCCGTAGTGGAGGATACCGCGGCGATAGATGCGGGCCGCCAGCCAGGTGATGGCAAGCGCGGTGCCGAAAAGCAGAACGAGGCTCAAAATCAACTGCCAGGTGGGTACGCCGAACGGCAGCCTGATCATCATGACCACGGGTGAGGTGAACGGAATGATGGAACACCAGATTGCCATGGGACCCGATGGATTCTCCATACAAGCCATGCCAGCATAGAAGGCGATGAGCATGATGAGGATGACGGGGGTGGTGAACTGGGATGAGTCACTGGGCTGATCCACTGCTGAACCCAGTCCTGCAAACAGCGAACTGTAAAGCAGGTAACCGCCGATGAAGTAGAGGACGAAGTTCAAGATGATGGGCACATAGTTGATGGACATGGCCTGACGCATGATGCTTTCCATCATGCCCGCGTCGGCACCACTGGCAGCGGCCATCGCATCGGGTGACATGGCTTCGGCACCGGCACCTGTCAATCCCAGGGCACCGCCAGCCACTGTGCCGACGATGGCAAGCATCACAATCCAGATGGCCATCTGTGTCAGACCCACAAGTCCCACACCGATGATTTTGCCCAGCATGAGTTGGAAGGGACGGCAACTGCTCACGACCACCTCGACAATGCGGTTAGTCTTCTCCTCGATGACACTGTTCATGATCATCGCGCCATAGAGCAGCACGAACATGTAGGTGATGAATGACAGCATGAAACCAAGGCCCATTGCAGCATTGGTCGAGGACTCCTGCTCGCCACCTGCCTCATCCCACTTGACGCTGCGCACGTCAACATCGACATGAGCGTCATCAACTATCTGTTGCAGATTGGGAATGCCCATCTCGGCAAGGTGCGCCTTTTGAATGGTGTCGGTCAACACATTGCGCACACTGCTCACCAGGGCGGGGGTGATGGTACCCTCGCTATAGATGTTTATCACACCTGTGCTGTCCACATCGCGCGGGATGATGATGACAGCGCTGAGGTTGCCGTTGGCTTTATTGTAAAATTCACGGGCATTGGTCACCGTGTCGCCCTTGATGGCCACGAAACTGTACATCTCGTCGCTGTGCAAGGCTGCGGCATAACGGCCCGTTTCGTCAATGACGGCAATCTGTTGCATATCGCTGCCCTTGTCATTGATATAGGCCAGTCCCACAGGGACAGCAGCAATGATGACAAAGAGGAACGGAATGAGCAACGTCATGATGATGAATGACTTGCGCCCGACAATCGACATGTATTCACGGGCGATGATGAGGCGAAGCTTATTCATTGTTGACAGCGGTTTTAGTGGATTTAACGGTCTCGACAAAAATCTCATGCATGCTGGGCAGCACCTCGGTGACACCCGTGAGCAGACAGTGCTCGTTGAGCCAGGCGATGGCATCGCGCATCTGTACACCAGGGGCGAGTTTGATGAGCGTGTCCTGTTTTTTGCCGGGTTCGGGAGGTAAGATGGTGAACAGAGCGGGATTCTGCTCGATGGTATCGGGCGTCTGCACCGCGATGATGTTCTTCTTGTGTTGCTGTTTCACCTCATCGACTCGGCCGTTGAGCACCACATGAGCCTGGTTGAGCAGGGTGATTTGCTGGCACACCTCCTCGACCGACGACATGTTGTGCGTCGAGAACAGGATAGTGCTGCCCTGGTCGCGCAAGGCGAGAATCTCGACCTTGAGCTGGTCGGCATTCACGGGGTCGAAGCCCGAGAACGGCTCATCAAAGATGAGCAGCGGCGGGCGATGAATGACGGTGCCGATGAACTGCACCTTTTGTTGCATACCCTTGGAGAGGGCTTCCACCTTCTTGTTTTCCCACTCCTTAAGGTCGAAGCGGTCGAGCCACCAGTGCATCGATGCGACGGCATCGGCCTTGGTCATGCCCTTGAGACGTCCGAGATAGACGATGTGGTCGCCCACTTTCATTTTCTTGTACAGTCCACGCTCCTCGGGCAGATAGCCGATGTGGGCGATGTCATCGTCAGTCATTTTCTTGCCGTTGAGGGTCACTGTACCCTCGTCGGCAGCGAGGATGCGGTTGATGATGCGGATGAGCGTGCTCTTGCCGGCGCCGTTGGGTCCCAGCAGGCCATAGATGCAACCCTCGGGTACATCCATCGAAACTCCTGCCAGAGCCGTGTGGCCCTCGTAGCGCTTCACCACATTGTTGATTTCCAAAAAAGCCATATTTGGTCAAATTTATAATTGTTCACTGCCCGTTAGACGCAGGCAGCGAAGAAAAACTACAAAAAACAGGAGAAA
>DAIREJ010000088.1:0-5832 GCA_036795635.1 Sodaliphilus sp. | reverse complement strand
CGCCTAAAGGCGAAAAAGGGTTTTAGAGACTAAGCTTCCAGTCCGCGGTCAATGCCCCGTTTCAAGGCCTCGACGTAGTTGTTGACGCGCTGCATCTCCCTGGGAATGTCGATGCGCTGCGGGCAATGCTCCACACACTTTCCGCACCCGATGCAATGGTCGGCCTGTCGCAGTCTGGGCACGCTGCGGTCATAGCCGATAAGGAAGGCCTTGCGTGCACGGGCATAGTCGGGATCCTTGCGGTCGCGGGTGAGGTTACCCTCGGCGATACACTTGTTGAAATGGGTGAGCACACCGGGGATGTCGATGCCATAGGGGCACGGCATGCAGTACTTGCAGTCGTTGCAAGGGATGGTGTTGTAGCCCACAATCTCGTCGGCGATGCCATAGAGGAAATTCTTCTCCTCCTCGGTCAATTCTTCAAGGGGGCAGTAGGTGCACAGATTGTCCTTGAGGTGTTCCATATAGGTCATGCCGCTGAGCACAGTGAGCACGCGCGGGAACGAGCCCGCAAAGCGGAACGCCCACGAGGCCAGCGAGCGCTCGGGGTCACGGGCCAGTATCTTGCGGGCAATGGGGGTGGGCAACGAGGCCAGGCGTCCGCCCAACAGCGGCTCCATGATGACAGCAGGGATGGCGCGCTTGTCGAGCTCGGCATACAGGTACTCGGCATTGGTGTTCTCCTCGCTGAAGGCCTTGGCATGCTTCCAATCTAAGTAATTCAACTCAATCTGCACAAAATCCCAATGGTACTTGTCGTGATTGGCCAGCAGATAGTCGAACACGGCAATCTCGCCATGATAGGAGAAGCCCAGGTTGCGGATGACACCCTTCTCGCGCTGCTCCAACAGGTAGTCCAAGATGCCGTTGTAGATGTATCGCTGCCTGAATAGTTCCATCGCCTCCTCGCCAGTGCCACCACCGATGGAGTGCAGCAGCAAGTAGTCGATGTAGTCAACCTGGAGTTCCTTAAGAGAGTTCTGGAACATCTCAATGCTGGCTTCACGGGTTTGGGTCTCCGGAGCAAAATTGGAGAGCTTAGTGGCGATGAAATATTCATCGCGTTTGTGACGACTCAAGGCAATACCCGTTGCACGTTCGCTCAAACCGCGGCTGTAGGCAGGTGATGTGTCAAAGTAGTTCACACCATGCTCGATGGCGTAATCTATCTGCCGGTTGACCATCTCCTGGTCGATTTCGGCATCATTGTCACGGCCAAAGGGTTGTCCGTTGGTGGCGGGCAATCGCATCATGCCGTAACCCAAGATGGAAACTTTCTCGTGGGTCTTGGGATTCTCGCGGTAGGTCATCTTGCCCACGGGCGGCTCTTGCACGGGCGCTTTCTTGTCATCGCCCGTGGCACAGCTCACGATGACGGGAGCGGCGGCTGTGGCAGTGCCCAGTCCCAGTGCCTTGAGAAAGGTGCGACGCGACAAGGTCTTGCCGCCGTTATTGTCGTTATGCTTGTTATCGTTCATTGTCTTGATGGTTGAAATGGGTTAAATCTTTTGATGCATCTCATGGCCCTCAACAAAGATGGCGCTGAAAGGCCGTGCCGGGCACACATACTCGCAGGTGCCGCAGCCGATGCACATTGCGGCATTCACAGCGGGCACCATGGGTGAGGTTTCATCATTCGGGTCGCTCGGCACCATCATGATGGCGCCGGTGGGACAGTGGCGAGCACAGTTGCCGCAGTTCACACCGTCGTTCAGCACCACGCAGTTTTCCTTGACCCACACGGCATGACCAACCACCGTTGAGGATTTCTCGGCCACGGTGATGGGCTTGATGGCTCCCGTAGGGCAGACTGTGGAGCATTCCACACACTCGGGACGGCAGGCGCCGCGCTCGAAACTGAGTTCGGGCTGCATCAGGCGCAGGGGATCACTCGAGGGACGCAGCACGCCGTTGGGACACTTGGCCACACACAGTTGACAAGCAGTGCAATGCTGATAGAAATGCTTGGTACTCACCGAACCGGGAGGCGTGACGGGTGTCGTGCGCTTGGCTGGCTTTTTGTCCTGGATGACCGCCAGTCCGCCGTCCACCTTTTTAGCGGCCTGAGCCAAGGCAACGTCGGCGCCCACGATGGCAGTGCCCACCAAGAAAGCGCGACGGGTCTCGTCAGTTGCGGATTTATCCTCATCAACGGGCTTTACGGGTTGAGGGACAGCTTTGGGATGACCATAGTGCAAAGCGCCGAAGTTGCATTTCTCGATGCAGTTGCCGCAGGTCACACAGCGCGTGTAATCTACCTTGTGAGTCTCAAAGTCAATGCATGAGGCCTTGCAGTTCTTGGTGCACAGGCTGCACGACTTGCACTTGTCAGCGTCAAAATAGACCTTCAGCCATGAAAAACGCGCTAACTGTGCAAGAATAGTGCCCACGGGGCAGATGGTGTTGCAGTAGGTGCGACCACCCCGCCATGCCAGCACAGCGATGATAATGAAGGTTGCCAGGGCTATCAGGAACGTGGGCAGACTCTTCATCCACACATCAACGCTGTAGAAAGTGTAACTGTCCACACGCTCGGCGACTGAAGCCAGCAGGTTGTTGACCCACTGATAGATGGGCAACAGCAGGTTGGTCACCATGCGGCCGTAGCTGCTGTAGGGCGCCAGCAGGGCCACCAGCGAGTGAACACCGGCGATAAAAGCTGCAACAAACAGCACCAGCACGCTATAACGCAGCCAGCGTTTCTCGGGACTGCTGGTGAAGCGGTTTTTCTTGCGCTTGCCGTGAATCCATGACACGATGTCCTGGAAGATGCCTAATGGACAGATGACTGAGCAGTAGATGCGCCCGAAAATGAGCGTCAGCAGCACCAGCGCCACGATGACCACCACATTGAGCGCCAACAAGGCAGGCAGAAATTGGATGCGTGCCGTCCATCCCAAGAAACGGTGTAACGTGCCACTCACGTCAAGAAACAGCAGCGTGATCATGACCATCATGAGTGCCGCCAGGATGATGCGGATTTTTCTTAACATGATAAAAACTGTAATTACGTGAATGATTATTAGTTGAAAGTGCAAAGATAATAGAAAATATTTGGTATTTAATGAAAAACCCACTACATTTGCCGATAATAGCTATTCAAAACGGATTCATTATGAAACAGACAATGCCTAATGACGGAAAATTTGAGTTGATGACTTTGCCCTACGCACCCGAAGCGCTGGCGCCTGTCATCAGTGCAGACACAATTGGATTCCATCACGGCAAGCACTTGCTCACCTATGTGAACAACCTTAATGCGTTGCTGCCGGGCAGCCCGATGGAAGGCCTTTCTCTCGAGGAAGTCGTGCTCAAGGCTCAAGGCGGTATGCTCAATAATGCGGGGCAGATTTTGAACCACAACCTGTATTTCGGACAGTTCATGGCACCCAAAGCCGATAACGCACCTACTGGCCGCTTGGCTGAAGCCATCAACACCGAATTCGGGTCATTTGAAGCGTTCAAAGAAGCGTTTGCCAAAGCTGGAGCCACGTTGTTCGGTTCGGGATGGGTGTGGCTCAGCGCCGATGCCGACGGCAAACTGGTAATTACCCAGGAGCCCAACGCTGCCAACCCCATCCAGCGCGGTTTGACTCCGCTTTTGACGATGGATGTGTGGGAGCACGCCTATTACCTTGACTATCAGAACCGCCGTCCTGACCATCTGGCCGCCTTGTGGCAGATTATCGATTGGGATGTGGTGGCATCGCGCTGCGAATAATCAAGTCGATGAAACGTACGGCTTTGACATTACTTGCCATGCTTGCCGTGGCAAGTGGGGCATGGGCTGGCGACAAGGTGAACGAGAAATGGCAACGGGCAATACTCGCTGCCATTGATTCGTTCCCTGAATGCGGTGGCTACTACACGGGTGGGCGTCCCAATGCCTTGTTTGCCAAGACGACATGGCGGGGCCTGCACGATGCCTACCAGATGACAGTGAGCGATGAACGCCCGCGGTTCGACCCATGGCAGGCACAACCGTCGTTTTGCTCCAGCGCGACTTATTCAGTGATTATCAAGGCCTTGCTCATCTGGGACACCCGCCACCGCATCAAGCGCGAGGCGTGGATCAACATGAAACCACGTGTGGGCATCGCTGATGAGTTTAACCCCGATGGCCTCGGTCAAGACGATGGCGTGGGCTTCTGGGGGCGCGCCAATGCCAACGGACCAGGACTGGGTGTGCTGGTGCGTGAACTGGGAGCGGGTTATAGTTTCACGGCCTATCGCGGCGCCAAGAGCGAACGCAACAAGGAGACACCCGACGAGCGCTACATGACCGACACCGAGTGGTGTGGGCTTGACGTGTGGAACCGTGCGGTGCCTGGCGACCTGATGAAAATCTTTTGGGACCGCAACGAGAGCCACGGCAGCGACAGTGGCGCCATCATCGGGTGCAACGACGACAAGACCGCTGACCAGGAGGCGGGCCACAGCGTCATCTTCATGGGCTGCGAGGGCGAAACGGTGACCTATTGGTCATCGAACGGCCCCGGCAAGCATCCCGAGCGCATGGGCTACAGCATGGGACGCTGCCACAAGACCGCCATCCAGCGCGTGGTGTTCACTCGCATCACCCGACCCGAGCGCTTCAACAATGCAAAAAAAATGGCGCCGACCGATGTCAACGCCTATTTGAGTGACCTGAACGGCAAGCGCCACAGCACCACGGCCGAAATGCTCCGTCAGTTGGGTATCAAGTGACCTGATTCCCCCACCCTAATCCCAAAAAACAATTGGCTACTGGATGGCGGGGGCTGTAGTTTCGGTGTAGTTGACCCTGCCGCTGCCTGCGATGTCTTTGCGCAGGTTTTGGATTTTTCCCTTGAGGTTAACGTCGCCGCTGCCAGCAATTTCGGTGAGTACTTCAACAGCATTGATGTTGTCACAGTTCACATCACCCGAGCCGGCGATGTCAATATTCAAGTCGTTGCAGACCATTGTACCCAGATTGATGTTACCCGAGCCAGCGATGTCGGCTTTGACATCATTGACTTTGAATTGGCCAATCTCGATGTCGCCCGAACCAGCGATGTCCAGGTCGCTGTCAAGGCAGGTGACGGCAGTCAGCAGCACCTGACCTGAGCCGGCGATGTCAATGTTCAGATCATTGCCCACGTTGATGGGGTTGCTGGCGGCAAATATGCCCGAACCGGCAAGGTCAATCACCTTGAGAACGGGAGAGGTGACATAGACCTTCACATTCTTTTGCGGTTCAGTGGGTTTGGAAACGCTCTTGCGGATGCGCAATTCGCGATCTTTGACATAGACGGTCATCTCCTTGAAGGCCTGCTCGCTGGCCTCGATGCGCACACTGTGCTCAGAACCCTGCTCATAGACAATCTTGAATCCTCCCGCGATTTCCACCTCGTCAAACGGCGACACCGTTGTCACTTGATTGACGGCCTGCACCTGTGTGGGCGTTTTGTCAGCGCCGTTGTTACTGATATGCACACTACTGCACGACATCATCGTCATGCCCATGACAGCCATAATGGCCAAACTCATTACTTGTTTCATCATGATTTCTGTTTTTTAGTTGATAGCTTCTATGCATTAGACGCACAAGCCCCCAAAAAAGTTTCACTTTTTCTCATCTTTTTAAATAGGAATTTGCTAATCAGCTGATTTGCAGATAAATACAAATAACAACAATTTGCTGTCAGCCCATAGTTTGAAACAAGCGACATCAAGGCTCGTATTGCTGACACCAGTAATGGAACCGCAGCAAAACCACAATCACCACGCTGCAGAACAACTTGTTCCACACCGAAATGTCACCAACAAACGCAGGCATCCAGCACACAGCTATCATCAGCACACCTGCCA
>DAIREJ010000087.1:0-9640 GCA_036795635.1 Sodaliphilus sp. | reverse complement strand
ATGAAGAGGTGCGCATCGGTAAGTTGGATTGCGGACTGACCTACTACATCCGCCACAACGACTATCCCGAGCATCGTGTGAATTTCTACATCGCACAGCGCGTGGGCTCCATCCAGGAGGAGGAGAGCCAGCGTGGTCTTGCCCACTTCCTGGAGCACATGGCCTTCAACGGCAGTGAGCACTTCAACGGCGAGGGCAATAGCATCATCGACTATACCCGCTCGCTGGGTGTAGCCTTCGGTAAGGACTTGAACGCCTATACCAGCATTGCCGAGACCGTTTACAACATCAATGACGTGCCCAGCACTCGTCAGAGCGCTATCGACTCGTGTCTGCTTATCCTCAAGGACTGGAGTAACGGTCTGTTGCTCACCGACGAGGAGATCGACAAGGAGCGCGGTGTGATCCACGAGGAGTGGCGTCTGCGCCGCAGCGCCCAGCAGCGCATGCTCGAGAATCAGCTCGAGGCCCTGTACCCCGACTCGAAGTTCGGTAAGCGCATGCCCATCGGTCTGATGGATGTCGTTGACAACTTCAAGTACAACGAGCTGCGTGACTACTACCACAAGTGGTATCGTCCCGACAACCAGGCTCTGGTCATCGTGGGTGACGTGGATGTTGACCACATCGAAGCTCAGATCAAGGAACTCTTCAAGGGTATGACCCTGAATCCCAATGCCGCTCAGGTTGTTGATGAGCCCGTTCCCGACAACGAGCAGCCCATCATCGTGATTGACAAGGACAAGGAGCAGCAGTACAGCCAGGTGTATGTGATGTTCAAGCATGACGCCACCGCCAAGGAGGAGAAGGGTGATATGATGTATATGCTTGAGCAGTATGCCACCAGTATCATGGGCCAGATGCTCAATGCCCGCTTCGCCGAGGCCGCTCAAGAGCCCGACTGCCCCTTCCTGCAGGCCTATGCCTATGACGGCAACTACCTGTTCGCCAACACCAAGGACGCTCTCACGCTGATTTGTATACCCAAGGAGGGTCAGACCGAGGCTGCTACCCAGGCCCTGGTTACCGAGGCCATGCGTGCTGCCAAGCACGGCTTCACCGACACCGAATATGTTCGCGCCAAGGAAGAATATCTGAGCCAACTCGAGAAGCAGTACAACGAGCGCAACAAGATTTCTAATGCTCGTCTTGCCTCGCAGTACTATCGCAACTACCTTGATAACGAGCCCATTCCCTCAATCGAGCAGGAATACCAGATCATGAACATGCTCGCTCCTCAGCTTCCTGTTGAACTTATTAACAGCATCCTGCCTGACTTGATTACGACCGACGGCAAGAACCTTGTGATCATGAACTTCAACCAGGAGAAGGACGGTGCCGTTTATCCCACCTACGAGGGTCTCAAGGGTGCTGTTGACGCAGGTTTGACCGCTCAGGTCGAGGCCTATGTTGACAACGTGAAGCAAGAGCCCCTGATCGCCAACCTGCCCAAGGCCGGCAAGATCGTGAAGGAGAAAGAGAACACCACCTTCGGTTACAAGGAGCTGGAGCTGAGCAACGGTGCTCGCGTCATCCTGAAGAAGACCGATTTCAAGGAGAATGAGATTCGCATGAATGCCTTCCAGCGCGGCGGTTCATCGCTCTATGGCGAGCAGGATTGGGCCAACGCCCAACTGCTGCCCGTTGCCGTGATGACGAGTGGTCTTGGCAACTTCTCGAACACCGAGCTCGAGAAAGCCATGGCCGGCAAGCAAGCCAGCGTGATGATGAGCATGGACACCTATGAGGACGTGTTGAGCGGCCAGTCCACCGTGAAGGATTTGGAGACCCTGTTCCAACTCACCTATCTCAAATTCACCGCCATCAACAAGGACGAGAAGAACTTCAACCAGTTCTTGGGCCAGATTGAAACCATGCTCAAGAACAGGGATCTTGATCCTGAAAACGTGTTTGAGGATTCGGTAAGCTACATCCTTGCCAACCACAACTGGCGCGACAGGCCCTTCACCGTTGAGGCACTCAAGGATGTGAACTATGACCGCATGCTGCAAATCGCCAAGGAGCGCACTGCCAACGCTGCCAACTACACCTTCATCTTCGTTGGTGCATTTGACGAGGCTGTGATCCGTCCCTACATTGAGCAGTACATCGCCAGCCTGCCCGGTCAAAAGGGCAAGCAGTCCAGCTTTGTTGACGTTGAATCACATCCCGTAGGCCAGACCATCACCCACTTCACCCGCAAGAGCGAGACTCCCAAGGCTATGGCACAGATCTACTGGTATGACGCCAAGACTCCTTACACCCTCGAGAACCAGATCAAGGCCAACATCCTAGGTCAGGTACTGGGCAAGATCTACTTGCAGAAGATCCGTGAGGATGAGAGCGCTGCCTACTCGGCTGGTGCCAGCGGTTGGTCCACCTATGAGGGCAACAACTTCTTCACCGCTGTCATGGCTTACTGCCCGATGAAGCCCGAGAAGGCTGACATCGCCCTGAAAATCATGAACGAGGAAATGGTTGAGGCTTGCAAGAACATCGACGAGACCACCCTGAAGGAGATCAAGGAACTGTTTGTGAAGGATCTGCAGACCGAATTCAAGGAGAACGGTTACTGGGTGCGCAACATCCACAACTACCTGTTCACCGGTTCTGACGGCCACACCGGCATCATTGACATCGTGAATGCCCAGACCCCCGAGAGCATCGCCGCCTTTGCCCGCCAGCTCATGAGCGCCGGCAACAAGGTTGAGGTTGTCATGCTCCCCGAGGAGTAATCCATACTGAATAGCGCCACCGTTGGCGCCAATGAAAGGAACCGAGGATATCAATCATCCCCGGTTCCTTGTTTTGTGCTCTAGATGTCCTAGAATATCTGATATTCTAGAAAAAGTTGTACCTTTGCCAATAAATTGGCGAAGATAGGCTGCGTCTCGGCATAAAAACAAGTAAACTTGTTCATTCTGCGCTCGACTTGCACTACCTTTGCAGCCACAAAACGAATAACAATCAACAAAATGGATACAACAAGACAACAAAAAATCAGCCGCCTGGTGCAGAAGGAGCTGAGCGAGATCTTCCGCCGCGAGACCGCCAAAACGCGCGGCACCCTGGTGAGCGTGAGCAGCGTGCGCGTGTCGCCTGACTTGAGCGTGGCTAACGTGCGCCTGAGCATCTTCCCCAGCGAGAACGCCCAAGCCATCATGGACAACATCAACGCCAACGAGAGGAGCATCCGCCACCAGCTGGCCCAACAGGTGCGTTACCAGCTGCGCCGCTGCCCTGAACTCAAATTCCACATCGACGACTCGCTGGACTACATCGACCACATCGACGAACTCCTCGCCAAGGACAAACCCAATAAAAGTGAGGAGTGAGGGGTTAGGAGTGAGGGGTTAGAAGTTAGGAATGAGCATCCGCATACTTGCTGCCATCCACTAAAGACTAACCATTAAGGACTGAGGACTAAAAATGAGTTTGCCGTTGAGAATAGCGTGGCGCTACCTGGTGTCCAAGAAGGGTCATCAGGCAGTCAACATCATCTCGATTGTCGCGGTGTGCGGCGTCGTGGTGGCTACTGCTGCACTCATCTGCGTGCTTAGCGTCTTCAACGGCTTCCGTGGGCTCATCATGGGCAAATTGGCCATGCTTGACCCGCAAGTCGCCATCACGGCCACCACGGGTAAGGCCATCAATGACGCCGACAGTGTCATCGACCTCGTCAGCGCCATGCCTGGTGTGGAACGCGCCATACCCGTTGTCGAGGACCAGGCACTCGCCATCTATGCCCAGATGCAGATGCCTGTGCGCCTGAAAGGTGTGCCCGACGACTACAACACAATGAACGGCATGGATTCCATCATCGTTGACGGTGAATGGAAATTGAGAGACGAAGTGTCGCGCTATGCCGTGGCAGGAGCGGGACCGGCTGTGAGGTTAATGGTCAGGCCCGAGTCGCTGGGCATGGTGCGCCTGTATGCGCCGCAGCGGCAAGGCCGTGTCAACCTTGCAAATCCGATGGGTGCGTTCAGGCAAGACTCGGTGTTTGTGTCGGGCGTGTTCCAGTTGCAACAGAACAGCTATGATGCTGACCTGATCTATGTCCCGCTCGAGATGGCGATGAACTTGTTTGACTATGAGACCGAAGCGACCCAGATTGAGCTGCGTCTTGCACCTGGAGCTAACGAGCGACAAGTGATGCGCAGCATTTCACAGGCTTTGGGCGACGGATACCAAGTGAAGAACCGCCTGATGCAGCAACGGGAGGCCTACCGCCTGGTCAACATGGAAAAATGGATGGCGTTTCTGCTGTTGGCCTTTATCCTGGTCATCGCCACGTTCAACGTCATCAGCACCCTCTCGCTGCTCATCATCGAGAAGGATGACAGCATCGCGACCTTGCGGGCATTGGGTGCCCATGACCGCCAGATTTCGCGCATCTTTGTACTGCAAGGGTGGTTGATCACTCTGGTGGGCGCTGTGACGGGCGTGGTCATCGGCCTGATTCTGTGTCTGTGCCAACAACAGTTTGGCTGGCTCCACCTGAGCGGTGACCCAGCCAATATGATCATCAGCGCCTATCCCGTTGAGGTGCAGTGTCTGGATGTGATCATCACCCTTGCCCTCGTCGCCGCCGTGGGGCTGTTGACCAGTATGGTCACCGCCTTGATTATGCGGCGCCGCCTCACCTCGAAACAAACTACAAATGACTAGACCAATAAACTGAACAATATGCTTACCATTAATTCTTACGAAGAATTTGCCTCGCATCTGGGGGAGGAACTCGGTGCCAGTGAGTGGCTCACTGTGGACCAGGACCGCATCAACATGTTTGCCGACGCCACACTCGACCACCAGTGGATTCATGTGGACGTGGAGCGCGCCAAAGCCGAGAGCGCCTATCACAGCACCATCGCCCATGGCTACCTGACCCTGTCGCTGATTCCCCACCTGTGGTACCAGATCATCGAGGTCAACAACTTAGAGATGCAGGTTAACTACGGCATGGACAAGATGCGCTTCGGCCAGCCCGTGATTACTGGTAGCCGCGTGCGCCTGGTTGCCAAGTTGCACAACATCGCTGACTTGCGCGGCATCTGCAAAGCCGAGATTGAAATAAAAGTCGAAATTGAGGGCCAACGCAAACCCGCCCTGAGCGGTATTGCCTCGTTCCTCTATTACTTCAAGAAGTAATGGTCATCCACATCATCAACGGCCCTAACCTGAACCTTGTGGGCAAACGCGAACCCGAGGTGTATGGCAACCGCTCGCTCGACCAATACCTGCAGGAACTGATTGAGCGGTTCCCGCAGCACACGATCGATGTTTATCAGAGCAACATTGAGGGCGAAATCGTGGACCGCCTTCAGGCTGTGGGCTTTGACCAGTGCGGCATTATCCTCAATGCGGGCGGCTACACCCACACCTCGGTGGCCATCGCCGACGCCGTGGCGGCCATATCTGCACCCGTCATCGAAGTCCACATCAGCAACATCTACAGCCGTGAGCCGTTCCGCCACAAGTCCCTCTTGTCTCCCGTCTGCAAGGGCATCATCGCCGGCTTTGGCCTCGACAGCTATCGCCTCGCCCTCCACTCCTTCCTTGATCCCCCACACTAGGCTTAGAAGACAAGAAAGACAAAAAGGACAATTATTTTTATTATCATAAAACACCCTGTGTAATGATAGACATCAAATATTTAGTCAAGCACATGTATGACGTAGTCGGCGCCATATACGAGGTACATAAAGAATTAGGGGCAGGACTAAATGAATACTGTTATCAAGAAGGGCTACAAATGCAACTAGATGAACAGCAAATGCCCTATCAACGTGAAATGACATTTCACCCATCGTATCATGGCAAACCCATGAATGCAATATACCGAGTAGATTTTATTTGCAAAGGGGACATCGTTGTAGAGTGTAAGGCTGTTGACGACTTGACAAACAACATGCGTTCTCAACTTTTCAACTACATGCGTTTGCTTAAACATCCATGTGGAATCATTGTCAATTTCGCTTCAAAAACATCAAAAGTAGAACGTTATTTATTTGACAAAGAGACCAACGAAATAATTGCGGTTGATGGCCATGTCATTCACCAGTATCAAAGTTAAAAGAGATTGTCGTTCTTGTCTTTCTTGTCTTCAAACAAGCGCTACTATATGAATGAGGAGTTAGAGGAATATATTTTGGGGCATATCGATGAGGAACCTGAGGCGTTGGCTCGCATCGACCATGACACGCATGTGCAGAACTACTACTGGCACATGTGCTCGGGGCACCTGCAGGGGCGTCTCATCAAGATGCTCACCCGCATGATAGGCCCGCGGCGTGTGCTGGAGTTGGGCACCTTCAGCGGCTACTCGGCATTGTGCATGGCCGAGGGACTTCGAGACGACGAATGTGTCGTTGACACCATCGAAATCAACGATGAGCAAGAAGACTTCATCCGTGAGCATCTGGCGCTCTCACCCTACGGCAAACGCGTGCGGCTCCACATCGGCGATGCCCGCGATATCGTGCCCACGTTGGGCGAACGCTATGACCTTGTGTTCATCGACGCCAACAAACGCCAGTATGTCGAGTATTACGACCTGGTAATGGACTATCTGAACCCCGGCGGATATATCATCGCCGACAACACCCTGTGGGCCGGCAAGGTCATCGACCCCAAGGCTCAACACGAAGCCCAGACCCGTGGCATCCTCGCCTTTAACGACCGCGTGAAAGAAGACCCGCGTGTCGAGAAGGTCATCATCCCGTTGCGTGACGGGCTTACCCTGATTTACAAGAAATAAAAAAATAAACAAACGACCATAATCCAAATGAATCATTGTGTGATGAATAGCCTTATTAACTGCAGGAAAAGCGCAATCATCTTTATTACCTTTTGGGCATTACTCATCCCTTCACTGGCAGCCTCGGCGACCAGCTATGTCAACTTCAACAACGGCAAGACGTTTGTTTTCCCCGATTCGTGCATCGCCTACATGGTCAACACTGGCGATACCATCATGATCACGGCTGTTGACGGGAGTATGTATTACTATCCGCTGTCTTCTATTGCATCCATCACTGAAACACCTATCCGTGAGCAGCCATCCATCACATCCTTTAAATTCAACAAAAAGCACAACTATCAAGTCATTGCCGATGCTACAGGATCTATCACTGATAATGAAATCACAGCTCAAGTGATTGGTATAGGAAAGCGCTTGACCGCCACGTTTGAACTGTCGGACGATGGTGCCCGATTGTACTGCGGCAGCGACGAGATGCAGAGCATGGTGAGTCGTTTGCGCTATGATACCACAACAATTCTGCGAGCTGGCTACCCCGGAGACCTCATTCTTTCACGTCAAGGGTCAAACTCATACGCTCTGCAACCCTATGGTAATGAATATGCCGTTAATGTCACATTCATCACCGATCAGGCAACCGCAGTTCCCCGAATCGACATCAACACTGTGGGCGGCGTGGACATCAGCAGTAAAGAGTATTACCTGGATGCAGAGATTATCATCGACGGCAAGGGGGTCTTTCCCTCAATGACCGACTCGGTGCAGGTCAAGGGAAGAGGCAACACAAGTTGGACAGGAAATCCCAAAGCAAAAAACCCTTACCGCCTCAAGTTCGCCAGCAAAGTGAAGCCGTTGGGACTCACCAAGGGCAAAAACTGGGTATTGTTGGCCAACAGGATTCACGGCTCCATGCTGACCAACGCCTATGGGATGAAAGCCGCAAGCCTGATTGGAACCGCTGCAGCCAACCACATCATCCCTGTGGATTTGTATATCAACGGCACCTATAAAGGCAGCTACAACTTTACCGAGAAAGTGGGTCTTGCAGGCAACAGCGTTGACCTTGACAGCGAAACCGCTGCCGCTCTTCTTGAACTGGACCTCTATTACGATGAAACAACTGGGCAAAAATTCAAATCCTCACCCTATAACCTTCCAGTCAATATCAAGGACCCAGAATTTGCTGTTGACGAGACGCTGCTGACATTGAATGACATAGAACAGCGTTTTAACAGTTTTGTTGAAGCAGCACAAAACGGTGACGAACTTGATAATCATGTGGACATCGACTACCTCGCTCGCTATTTGTTAGCCAATGAGTTGATTTGCAACAGAGAGCTCTTCCACCCAAAGAGCACATTCTGCTATAATGCGGACATCCTTGACAATAACAGCAAATTTATCTTTGGACCGGCTTGGGATTTAGATTGGGCAATGGGATATCATAATGGTGCTAATAGCACTTCTTATTTCAATGACTTCGTTACATTTGATTATTACTCGACTAACCTATCCCATTCAGATTTCATTGTTGCTATGCGCAACAATGCCAAAGTGGGACGGCGCATCTATGAAGTGTGCCGTGATCTGATGAAAAACGGAATTGACGAGTTGTGCGAGTATTGCGAGGATTATTACCAGTATGCCAAACCCTCACTTGAGAATAACAGCACTGTTGAGAGCGATCCCACTGACTATGCCGTCCAATCTTTAAATGCTGCAGTCTGGTTCAGACAACGTGCGGAGTACATCTATGGGAAACTCAGGCAAGAGCAACTGATTCCAGGTGACGTAAATGATGATGGCATAGTCGGCATGGACGATTTGGCATTACTCATTAATTGCCTTGTGGGAATTCAACCCATTGATGATGTTAATGCCGACGTTGACAATGACGGAAACGTGTCAATGGACGATTTAACTACACTCATTAAAATGTTGGTCGGATTGTATTAGGAACACCACAATGTCACTGACCGGCACACCGGCCATTGACAACAATCTCATCAAACGGTGAGAAACAAAAATCCCGCAGTCCGTAAAGGCTTGCGGGATTTGTTGTCTTGTAATCTGTTGCTTTACTGCCTGATGGTGGCGAAGCGAGCGTAGTTAACGCCATCCATTTGAAGCAGAGCATCACCGATATTCACGGTATAGGTCTTGGCGTTAGCGTACTTGTTTTTGAAGTCATTGCCGGTAATCTTGGCATTGACATTAGACTTCACGTTGCGGTCATTGGTCACGCGACCATTCTTCGAGATGCTGATCAGATTAGCCTTATAGGTATTCATCTTGGGAGTCAGCGTCAACTTATCACCGTTCAAGGTGTAAGTACCGTTCAGTTCAACAGCGGTAGCAACCTCCAGGGCCATCGTCTTTGAGGGCTCTGAAGCCAGGGTCACCTCATCAACCATGTAGTAGGTACCGTCCTCGTAGAAAGTGTAAGTGTAGCTATGGGCCGTGAACGAACCATCAGCATTAGTCTCAACAACAGGCTGCAAAATGTGCCATGATGAATTAATCGATTGAGCCTGGACGGTCATGACCGCCAACAGGGCAACGAGTGAGAATAATATCTTTTTCATAATAAAATGTTTTTAGATTACACTGCAAAGATAAGCATTTTTTTAATAATTCAGCACAAAACTAAGCATTTTTTTTTAATGCTTAGTTTTCAAATATGGCATATAAAAGCATCTGGCTCTAAAAATGCCAATCGGGGCGGCCTGTCATGTTGGGCCGTCCCGATTGTATCACAATGTCTTATCGCAGTGGATTATTTCAGTTTCTTGTAGCCGTACTCGGCAGCCTCGGCCAGTTCTTCCTCGATGCGGATGAGCTGGTTGTACTTGGCCATGCGGTCGGTGCGCGAGAGCG
>DAIREJ010000086.1:5895-9737 GCA_036795635.1 Sodaliphilus sp. | reverse complement strand
TGAACCCCTCGTTGAAATAGCGTTCAGTCAATTGATTCAGATCCACATCTTCACACTCAAACCAAAATGTGTTATGTGACTTATAAACAGAATCCATCCAATTCAAGTAAGCGTCCTTAGCCCCTTGGGAATTAATAGCTATGTATTCCTTCACGGCCTCACGATAACTGTCCTGGGCATAGCTGCTGGCGGCAACCAGCATTACCAGCACTGCAATGAGTAATCTTGATTTTTTCATAATCTATAACTTGGATTATAATGAATGTTTTTCAGTTCGAAACTGCCATGAGCCAAGCAGTTATTCTATCTAGTCTTTTTTCTCTAACATCGATTTCATCAGACTGGCGGTGCCACTGAGTTGAGCACCTTGCGATTCCATCCAATCGATATATCCTACCATCAAATCCATGCCAGTGGACTTAATGTCATCCAATTTCACGCCTGAAACATTCTGGATCTTGAGATAAGACTCATTGGAGCAAAGCATTGTGCCGTAGTCAATGTCTTCGGGAGTCATGATGCCATAGGCACTGTTCAGCGCAATCGTGACAATATTCTCTTCGAACCATTTCTTGAATGAATCGGGTAACATGTTTTGAGTCCCTTCTTCGATACCATTCAACAAATCCTTGAACGTATCCTTGAATTTGCCCACCTCCATCATATTTCTGAATTTGGCCACATAGTCTGCTGGAATATCGGGATTAACGGTTACATTTCCACCATCCTCGAGCATATCAGCTTTCTCGAACATAATCCCTACCATTGTACCAGGCAATTCCGTGTTCCACTCGTTCTGGTGGGCAGTAAACAACTTCCCCTCAGGGGTAGAAAGCAGTGCTGTGACGGTCCTCAAATCGGCCTCGGTCACATTGCGCTCCTTCATCATGGGCAACACAAGGTCTGTCATTTGATCGTTCAAGCGTTCCTTGACGTAACGCTCGGTCAACGCATTCAGGTCGACACCTTCGGTTTTCTTAAAGAAAGTCTCGTTCATTGTCGTGAAAGCGCTCTGCATCCTGTCAATCTGGCCATTGGCCGAAACAAACTGTTTCACCGTCTCACGGTAACTGTCCTGGGCATAGCTGCTGGCGGCCACCAACATAACTAATAGTGTAATGAGAAATCTTGTTTTTTTCATACTTTCCAACTTTTAATGATTATAGCCGTTTGTTTGAATAATATCTATTCAATACCGCAAATATAAACGCTTTTGTTCAATTTATCAAATATTCACCACATTATTGATAAAAATTGTTTAATTTCTCGACTTTGAGCGTGTATCACAAAAAATGTTTCTAAATTTGCAGATTAGAACTAAATATCACAAACATGAAAATGACTAAACATTATTTTATAGCGTTTTTCGCCATATGCATGATGGCTTTCAGCGCGGTAGCCGACGACTCGGGCGCTGAGGCAACATTTAAGACCAAGAGCCACGACTTCGGCAACATCAAGGAGGCGAAAGGTCCTGTGAGCTGCACCTTTGAATTCACCAACACGGGTGACAAGCCATTGCTCATCATCAATGCGGTTGCCTCGTGCGGATGCACGCATCCCGAGTATCCCACCAAGCCCATCAAGCCGGGCAAAAAAGGAAAAATCAAGGTTACTTTCAGCCCCATCGGTCGTCCAGGTCCCTTCAAGAAGACCATCAAGGTAAAGACTAACGGCAAGGAACGCATCATCAGCCTGCACATCGAGGGTACCGTCATCCCCAAAAAGTAAGTGAGACGCGCCCTGACTATATTGCTGTTCGCCTTGGCGGCACTGTCCTCTACCGCCCAACCCCAGGTAACCTGGCTGGAACGGCAGCACGACTTCGGTGTCTTTAAAGAAGAGAACGGCAAGGTGCATTGCTCCATGCGTCTGGTGAACACTGGTACCGAACCGCTGATGGTCATCAAGGCACAAGCCGGATGCGGATGCACGGGCATCAACTACCCCGAGGCGCCCATTGAGCCAGGCGACACCGCTACAGTGGAGATTTCCTACAACCCATCAGGACGCCCCGGCCAATTCACCAAACAGGTCATCATTTTCACTAACACTGTCTCCCGACGCACCGTGCTTGAAATCTCGGGCAACGTCATTCCTACCAACGCAACACTCGACAAGCAATATCCCTTGCAGGCAGGCGCCCTGCGCATCAGCCAGAATAACATTCCGTTTGGGGAACTGGTAAAAGGCAAAAACAAAACGCTCTTCCTGAGTGCCTATAACGCCTCGACCGACACCATCGTGGTGGAAGCGAGAGGAGGGAAAGACCACATCAGAACCGCAGTGGTACCCGACACGGTACCACCGGCACGGGTCACTGCACTCACAGTGCACTACTCGACAAAGAATGCACCCATGTGGGGCTTAAATACCGACACCGTTACTCTGGTGAACCATCCCTTGAACAGCACTCTTGAGAGCAGCGCCGATGTCTATTTGATGGCACAAGTGGTGGAAGATTTCAGCGACCTCACCGATCAACAGCGCCACGATGCGCCTGTCGTTGTCGTTGACTGTGATGACCGACTGGATTTCGGCACAATGACTGCTGGAGAAATAAATACCCGCACATTCAAGGTAACAAACCGTGGGAAGGATACATTGGCCATCAGGAGGCTGTGGGTTCCCGAAGGCGAGGGCGTCAATATCAAGGTCGACCGCACTGAAATCAAGCGAGGTAAACAGGCAATCGTCACCGTCACGGTGGATACTTCACACGTTCAGGACAATATGCTTAACGTGCCGCTTACATTGATGTGCAATGATCCGGAAACGCCACGACTCACCATTCGCCTCGTGGGTATCATCGACAAAGAATAACAACAAAACCATCATACCGAAATGGCAAATAAGAAGAACACAAGGATTGTGCAACATAATGGGGAGTGTCCCTCCCAGCAGCATCCTGAGAATGACGAACAGTTCGCTGGATTACAGGTGAACAGCGGCGTGGAGCAGTTGCCTAGCGTGAATCCCTATCTGAAGCGTAAACGCAAACCGCGGCTGACGCCTGCCGAGTATGTCGAGGGTATCCGCAAGGGTAACCGTGCCGTGCTGGGACAGGCCGTGACGCTGGTCGAGAGCCGCAATGCCGAGCACCAGATTATCGCCCAGGAGGTCATAGAGAAGTGTCTGCCCTACACGGGCCATTCCCGACGCATCGGCATCACGGGTGTGCCGGGTGCAGGCAAGAGCACTTCGATTGACTCCTTCGGCATGCACGTCATCAAGCAGGGCCATAAACTGGCTGTTCTCGCCATTGACCCCAGCAGTGAGCGCTCCAAGGGCTCTATCCTGGGTGACAAGACGCGCATGGAGCGCCTCGCCATTGAGCCCGACGTGTTCATCCGCCCTTCCCCTTCGGCAGGTTCACTGGGCGGTGTGGCCCGCAAGACGCGCGAGACCATCGTGCTGTGCGAGGCTGCTGGTTATGATACCATCTTTGTCGAGACCGTCGGCGTGGGACAGAGCGAGATCGCTGTCCATTCGATGGTGGACTACTTCCTGCTCATTCAACTCGCTGGAACAGGCGACGAACTGCAGGGCATCAAGCGCGGCATCATGGAAATGGCCGACGGCATCGTCATCAACAAGTGTGACGGCGACAACATCGAACGTGCCAAGCTGGCAGCGGCACAGTTCCGCAACGCCCTCCACCTCTATCCCCTGCCCCCCAGCGGTTTCCTCCCCGAGGTGATTACCTACTCGGGCTACTATGACCTGGACATCGACAAGGTGTGGGACATGATTGATCGTTACTTTGCCCATGTCAAGGCGAACGGCTACTTCGATGAGAAGAGACACGAGCAGGAACGCTACTGGATGCGTGAGACCATCAA
>DAIREJ010000086.1:0-5885 GCA_036795635.1 Sodaliphilus sp. | reverse complement strand
TGAGATTGAGCGACTGTTAGAAATCAAGGAGGACACGGTGCTCGCCGGCAAGCAGACCTCATTTGTCGCCGCCAGCGACGTGCTCAACTTCTATTATAACAAAATCACTAACGAACATTCCAAGAAATGAAACCAATCATTACAATCTCTCTTGCCTTGACTGCAATGCTGCTGTTATACAGCAACTGCTCTTTCATGGACAAAATGTATGCAGCTCAAAAAATTGACGACGTTGCCACCCCCATCCCTTACACCACGTTAGAGAACTACTTCGTGCGCAACGATGTGGACTGCTCCAAGCAGCAACGACTCATCATTTATAATAATCAGGATTTTGAGAAATACTTCGGTATGGCAGCTTATATGGGTGGATTGCCAACCAAAATCAATTGGAACAAGCAGTATGTCGTTGCCCTCATCCTGCCTGAGACCAAACGCGCGACATCGATTCATCCCGTTGCTGTGAAGGCGACCGACAACCAATGTCTGGTCTTCAGTTACGAAGTGAAAAAGGGCGATAAGTTGTCCCACACGATGGTGCCCTTTACCGCAGTAGCCATTGATAAACCTGACCAGGCCACGCAGATGGCTGTTTTCTATCTGGAAAAATAACATCATGGAAGGAAACTACAGCTACCGTTACCCGCATCCCGCCGTGACCACCGACTGTGTCGTGTTCGGCTATGACGGCCTTCACCTCAACGTGCTGCTCATTGAGCGTGGTGGCGAGCCCTACAAGGGCTGCTGGGCGTTCCCCGGCGGCTTTCTCAACATCGACGAGGACGCCCCCGACGGTGCACGACGCGAATTGATGGAGGAAACGGGGCTGCAGGTGACCCACATCGAGCAGTTGGGCGCATTCGCCACGCCCGACCGCGACCCGCGTGAGCGCGTCATCTCTATCGCCTATTTCACCCTCTCACGCGTTCAAGACGTGAAGGGCGGCGACGATGCCCGTGTGGCACGCTGGTTCCCCATCCACCAACTGCCGCCGCTGGCATTCGACCACCAGCAGATGTTTGAACAGGCGCTGAAACGCTTGTCCGACTGCCTCAAACTCAAAACGGGCAACTTCATCAGCAGCGATTTCTCCTACGAGGAAATCGACATGATTTACTTCGCCACCCTCACCCGGTGACAAACACCAATAAAAACGCTAATAGATGTTAATTTTGCGGTGAAAAATATGCATTACCGCAAACTTTTGTTAATATCATGCCGTTTTGTGCTTAAAAATTATGTTGTATAACATATTTTGCACTATATTTGCATTGGTTTTTCATGGTAATAGTTTTTAAGGTTAGGAGAATTCAGGTGTCGTGAGACAGTTGCTTTCTCTTTTCAAGTAAAAGAATTGTTTAAGGTTTATGTTAATGGTATTAGAAGGTTAATTAGTTAAAATAATCCCCGACGTGAGTCGAGGATTTTTTATTTCTTGATGCAGTCAAGTGTCAGCAATAATCATTACCTTTGCAAAAATCATAACACTCAATGACTATGAAGAAGATTATCCTTTTCTCCATCTTGACAGCGGCTTTAGCCACGTTGTATTCCTGCAACAACAATGGCGGTACCACTTCTGTCGTCAAGTCCGAAAAAGAAGTTACCGACAGCACCTTGTGCCAGTTCAGCAACATCAAAGTCAACAAGATGTTCGCCTGTCACGACGAGGAGCGCGACTCGCTCTATTTTGACAACAGTTTTACGGCTTTCTGGCCCGAGATCATCAATGGTAAGCCCTGCATCGAGTTGCAACAGGCTCTTCTACGGGCCATGACCGACAGCGCCGAACTCAACCGGCTCAATCTCGCCATCGATTGCCTGCTCGATCCCAGCAATTACACCGAGTATGACAAGAAAAACCTCTTGCCGGTCAAAGCCGTCAAGCATGACGAAAACAAACTCTCGACAAGCGAGATCAACGTGAGGATGGAAAGCATGACCGACCGACTGCTCACCTATCACCTGGGCACCTATTCCTACATGGCCGGCGCAGCCCACGGCATCTATGCCAACAACTTTGTCACTTATGACCTGCAGACCGAGAAAGCCGTCGCTCTTGAAGATGTCATCGCCGACACCACCCTGTTGCGCACAGTCACGTTCAAGTCTATCAAGGCGACATATGACTACGACAAGGATGACTTGTTCATCCCCGACGATGGCCTGCTACCGTTGCCTCGCGACTTCTACTTCGACGGACAAGTGCTGCACGTCGTCTATCAGGTCTATGAGATCGCCAGTTATGCCCAGGGCATGATTGATGCTCCCATCTATCCCTATCTGCTCAAGCCCGAGGAGATGAAACGTCTTTACACTCCCTACGGCCTCGAGCTCATCGACTACTCCGAATAGTTTAACCATCACTTTCCAACATCATCTCACATGAAAAAGTTTATTCTGATCTTGACCTCAATGATGGTAATGGCATGGGCAACCCCAGCCCTGGGGCAATTAATCGATGCCCAACCGTGCCAGTTCTATAACATCGACAAGACTGTAAAAGCAAGGCTTGGACAAGAAGAAGACGTTGCCTATCAGCAAAACTCCATCAAAGCCTTCTGGCCAGTGATGCTCAATGGCAAGGAATGTCCCATACTGCAAGAGGCCCTCTGTAAATGGCTGACAGACAAGGACGATATCAAGGAGATGCATCGGGCCCTTGAGTACACATTGTACATCGACAACGAGAATGTGCCCTTTGGCGATAATGGCCCCTATCAGATTCTTGATGATTTTAAAGAGATTGAATCCTCTATTTCTTACACGACTAATACAATTGAACTCAAAAGTCTGGACAAGAGGTTCGCCCTATTCCATCTGTTTACTTATATGTACTTTGCAGGAGCTGCCCATGGCATGTTTGTCCACAACTACATCACCTATGACACTGAACTCGATAAAATCGTCACTTTGGAGGATGTATTGATTGACCCGGAATTAATCCGCCCCTTCATCATGAAATCAATCAACCTGAAATATGACTACACCGAAGAAGACTTGTTCTTGCCCGAAGACGGCGTCATGAAGCTTCCTTCGGTATTCTATTTCGAGGAGGGTTTCCTGCATCTCGTCTATCAGGTCTATGAAATCGCAAGCTTTGCCCAAGGAGACATCGATGTGCCCCTCTTCTATCCCAACGATGACAAATATCCCGAATACCTTACTCCTTACGGTAAAGAAGTGATGGAGGCCTCAATTGCAGATGACCTATACTAAATCACTGTCTGATAGATGATTATTGTTTGATAAGATTTTTTTTGAAATTTTTCTGCAAAAATCCTTTGTCAATCCAAAAAGTCGCTGTACCTTTGCAGTCGCTTTGGAAGAGAAATCTCCACAGCACTCACATGTTGGTGTGTTAGTTCAGTTGGTTAGAATACCTGCCTGTCACGCAGGGGGTCGCGTGTTCGAGTCACGTACACACCGCAGTGGAGAGAGGATTTGGGTGACCACGCTTCGGCTGGTTGCCCATTCTTTTTTATCCAAAACAGCAAGTGCCAACACATTGATGCTGGCACTTGCTGTATAATATATTATATAATGTGTGACTTACAGCGGCTTGATGGAAACGGCAAAACCGCCACCAGGGGCGCTGTGGAGTTTTAGCGTGGACTTGGATGTCACTTTCTTCTTGGTGATTACATAGGCCTGCGGATTGGCCTTGTAGTCGGCATCCTTTGCATCGGCATATATGGTAGCCTCATACTTGCGGTCCTTATCGAGGAAATCCAGTTTGACGACACTGTCATGGGGTTTGGTGTCAGTGATGCCGCCCAGGTACCAGGCATCGCTGTTCTTGTCCTTTCGGGCGATGGTAATGTACTGCATCGGCTCGGCCTCCAAATAGATAGATTGCTGCCAGTCCACGGGCACGTCCTTAATGAACTGGAAGGCGTCCATGAAGCGGGCATAGTTTTCAGGCAGATCGGCAGCCATCTGCAACGGACTGTACATCGTCACATACAACGCCAGCTGGCCGCAGATGGTTGACAGACACTTGGATTCATTATTGGGAGCGAATTTGGACAAATCCATCTCAAAGATACCAGGAGTGTAGTCCATGGGACCACCCTGCAGACGCGTGAACGGCAGCATGGCGGTGTGACCTGGCTCGGTCCCACCAAAGGCCTGATACTCAGTGCCACGGGCACTCTCATTGCAGATTAGATTGGGCCATGTGCGGCACAGGCCTGTGGGGCGCACGGCCTCGTGGGCATTGACCATGATGTGATGTTTGGCAGCCTCCTCAATGCAGTACTGGTAATGGTTGATGATCCATTGGCTGTAGTGGTTCTCGCCACGAGGCAGGATATCGGCAACATAGCCGCTCTTGACCGAATTGTACCCCAACTTGTTCATCAACGTGTAAGCCTTCTCGAGGTGACGTTCATAGTTACGGGTGCTGGCCGACGTCTCGTGGTGCATCATCAGGCGGATGCCCTTACTGTGGGCATACTCGTTAAGCTTCACAATATCAAAGTCAGGGTATGGTGTCACAAAGTCAAACACATAGTCCTTGCTGTTGCCAAACCAGTCTTCCCAACCTTCATTCCAACCCTCGACAAGAACCTGGTCAAAGCCGTTGGCGGCAGCAAAATCAATGTAACGCTTCACGTTCTCGTTATTGGCACCGTGGTGGCCGTTGGGCTTGAGTTGGCTGTAATCTGTTACCCCAAACTTGACCGAGGGAATGTCATCGGTATAATGCCATGTGCTCATGCCGGTGATCATTTCCCACCACACACCCATGTACTTAACAGGCTTGATCCACGAGGTGTCCTCAATCTTGCAAGGCTCGTTCAGGTTAAGAATCAGGCGCGAGGCAAGCACTTTGCGGGCATCATCCACTATCATAATGGTGCGCCATGGGGTTGTACAGGGCGTCTGCAAATAACCCTTATGACCCTGAGCATCAGGAGTCAACCACGACTCAAACACCATGTTTTTGTCATCCAGATTCAAATGCATGCAGGGATAATCCACGAGCGCTGCCTCATGCAGATTCATGTAAACGCCGTCATCGGTCTTGAGCAACAACGAGGCCTGCACACCAGTCTCGCTGAACTGCTGCTGCGACTCGTTCGCAGTAATGCGACTGTGAAAAATTCCGCGTATCTCGCTCAACCGTGAGCGGGTGTATTCATATTCCTGTGTATCATAGTCACCACCAATCCACCATGCCGTGATGTCGCCAGGCATGGCAAACTGGGTGCGTTCCTCTTTGATAACGAAGTAAGTGAGATTGTCCTGCAACGGGAACTCATAGCGGAAGCCCACACCGTCGTCATAGATACGGAACCTGACGATGATATAGCGCTCAAAATCAGGCTGATTCAAGGTCACCGCCATCTCATTGTAGTGATTGCGGATGCTGCTTTCTTCACCCCAAACGGGACTCCACGTCTCATCAAACGAAGAATAACGAGTCGTAATTAAGGAGAAACCACCACACATCGAATTCTCGCCGACGGACACCTTATTATTAAAATTAGATCCCTTACCACTGCCCTTTGCACTGAGCAACTCAAGGCCTAAACGACTGTCACGGATAACCTCTTTGCCCTTGAACGACACATTATAATACGGTACGCTATCCTTCACATCAAACTTCACAACGATATTCTTGTCAGGCGAATAGGCTGTCTCCACCCTTGCAGTCAAGCTGCCTGGAACCAGCAATGCTACAAGCAAAAACACAAACGATAAATATCTCATTCTCATCATTATACAAATATTTCGGTTATTTTCAACAGTAATTACACGTTGCTAAATTACAAAAAAATACCCACACAAAACGCACGCACCCACCAAAAACAAGGCCGGCAACAAAAAAACGAGGGAGCCGCTGTTTTACCAGTGACTCCCTCTTAGGGGGCGGTTAC
>DAIREJ010000085.1:0-9761 GCA_036795635.1 Sodaliphilus sp. | reverse complement strand
CACACAAGCCTGTTGGACGAATTAGGCGCCATCTCGGTTGTGCGTGGTGTAGTGGACAGCCAGTATTTCATTGATTCAACGATTGTCAATGGGGTTGCACAGGGTACTATTGCCGATTGTGGCAATTCGATGAATCCCACAGTAGAGAAAGTCATCGAAATGCAGCCCGACGCTATCCTCCTGTCACCTTATCAGGATGCCAGCTATGGTCAGATCGCTAAATTGGGTATCCCCATCATTGAGTGTGCCGACTATTTGGAATATGATCCGTTGGGACGTGCCGAGTGGGTGAAATTCTACGGCGAACTGGTGGGCAAGCGCGTGGAGGCTGACAGCCTCTATAATGCCGTGGTTGCTGCCTATAATGAAGTAAAGAAGACTGCTGCGAGTGCACAGACCCGACCTACGGTGGTGACCGAGATGCTCATCAGCGGTGTGTGGAACGTGCCTGGTGGAAAGAGCTACATGGCTCGCATCCTGAATGATGCGGGCGGCAAATATTTGTGGGCCGAAGATCAGAATACAGGCTCTCTGGCATTGGACTTCAATCAGGTGCTCGCCGTGGCCCAAAATGCGGACTATTGGTTCATCAAGTGGACCAACATCAATTCGCTCAAGGACTTGCAGGGTGCTTTTGACTTGAACAAGGAGATGACTGCTTTCAAAAACAAGCGTGTCTATGTCTGCGACACCGACAAAACGCGTTTCTTTGACCGAATCCCCTTCCATCCTGAAGTGTTGATGCGCGAGTTTGCGGCCATTTTGCATCCCGAATTGTTCCCCGACTTCCAAAACCAGATGTATCATCACATTGACTGACACTCCCATGACATATCGCCGTTTTGCCGTTACCCTCGTGGCCTTGACGTTGCTGCTGGTGCTGTTGGCGCTGGCTTGTCTCGTGTTCGGCTCGGTGGATATTCCGGTTGGCAAGATTGTGGATATCCTTACAGGTAAGGGTAGTGGTAATACGGCTTGGGACATCATCATCTTGCAATCGCGCATCCCCATGATTGCTACGGCGGCATTGGCGGGCGCGGCTTTGTCAGTATCGGGTTTGCTGTTGCAGACGACCTTTAACAACCCGTTGGCAGGCCCCTCGATACTCGGTGTGTCCTCAGGTGCGGGACTGGGTGTTGCAATCGTCATTCTGGCGCTGGGTGGCTCTTTGGGTGGACTGTTTGGTGAGAGTGTCGGCAGTTATTTGGCAATTCTCTTTGGTGCCTTGCTGGGTGCTGGGGTGGTGCTGGTCGTGCTTATCGCCTTTTCAGCGATTGTGCGCAGCAACACGATGTTGCTCATCATCGGCATTCTCGTGAGTTATCTCACCTCAAGTATTGTGCAGTTGCTCAACTCGGTGGCTACCGAGGAGGGCGTACACAGCTATGTCGCATGGGGATTCGGTAATTTCTCGGGGGTGAGTGCAGCGCAGATGCCCGTCTATGCCGGCATCATCATTTTGGCTCTCATCGGCTCGGCACTGATGGTTAAGCCCTTGAATGCACTGCTCCTGGGAACACGGTACGCCAGCAACTTAGGTATCAATGTATCAAGAACCCGGAACATTTTGCTGTTCATTACGGGCATCTTGACCGCTGTGGTGACCGCTTTCTGCGGACCCATTGGCTTCATCGGTCTGGTAGTTCCCCACATTGCACGTATGTCTCTAGGCACTAGTAACCATGTCCGCTTGGTACCTGCTACTATTCTTGCGGGTGCCGACATCGCCCTGTTATGCGCCCTTGTCAGTGTGTGCAACCCTCATGGCATCATCCCCATCAACGCGATCACGCCTGTCATCGGTGTGCCTATTATTCTGTATATAATCCTTAACCGTCGTCGCATTTCCTATTTCAACTGATGAACACGAACAACGCCATATTGATTACAAGAGCTTTAGCTGTCGGATACCGTAACGGGAGCCAAGCGGTAACGCTGCTCAGAGATCTTAACCTTGTTCTTGAAAAAGGTAAACTTGTGGCTCTTTTGGGACAGAATGGTGCCGGAAAGTCCACTTTGTTGCGTGCCTTGACCTGTGATGAGAAACCACTGGACGGTACCATTGAGGTAAACGGCATGAATCTGCAGGAAATGGGTCAAAAGGATCGTTCTCGTCTCATTGGCCTGGTTTCGACCGAACGCATTCAGGCTGGTGCTCTCACGGTTACCGAACTGGTCGGCTTGGGACGACAACCCCACACGGGTTTTCTGGGGCGTCTTGATGAAGAGGATCGCACTATTGTCCAGCAAGCGATGACCGATGCCGGCATCATCGGTAAAGCCGATGAATATATGTCATCGTTGAGTGACGGTGAACGCCAGAAGGCCATGATTGCCCGTGCGCTGGCCCAACAGACTCCCATCATCATCCTTGACGAGCCGACGGCCTTCCTCGACGTGGCAAGTCGCATCGAGACGATGCGACTGCTGCAGACGCTTGCCCATGAGTGTGGAAAAGCGGTGCTGCTCTCAAGTCATGACATTTCACAATCATTGATGCTAGCCGATGAACTATGGCTCATCACCACCGACCGTCAGGTCCTCACAGGTCCCTCTCGCGAACTCGTCGCCTCTGGCGCAATGGATCGCCTCTTTCTCAACCGGGATATCCACTTCAACCCCCAAATCCTAGACTACTCTTTCTAATAGCGCTTTTGCTGCTTTTTCACAAAGTCACAAAAACATTTTTTTGGTCAAAATTGCCAATTTTTCCCAAGTTGAGCCATTTCTTCAGTGTGGTATGCCAATGTACGGCAAATGCCTGTAAATAGAGGCTTTTGTGCTGTTTTTGAGGCTCTTGGATAGGCATTTTCTTGCTCAAAAATTTGGTCATTTCAAAGGGTTTACGTACCTTTGCACTACGAACCAATTACTAACAACTTATGCTAAGACGATTTTTTTTAGCGCTTGCTGTTGTGATTGCTGTGGCTGCCGTGGGGCAGGATTATCAACTGCACGCCACCAAATATCACCCGGGACAGGGTGGTGCTGGTTGGGTGACAGCAAGCGGAGACCGAATCAATTATGATAAGTTGAAAAACTATCAGATTCGATGGGTCGCTCTCTCGCCGGACATGTTTAAACAACATGGCTTCAAGATGGGAGACGTGATTATTGTGGAGAGTGAGTCAACCCCCGCCATTAATGGCGAATGGGTGGTTAAGGACAAGATGTCGAACAGGCTGCGTAAGCGCATCGACTTCCTCACTCCGAGAGGTGACAAGTACAACTTCCGCAACGGAGCGGTGACAATCCGTAAAAAGAAGTAGTTTTTACAGATCCTTTAGGGTTTTGAAACGAATATCGGGACGGGCAGATACTTTATCTTGCCCGTCCTGGTTTTTTATGGATGTCTGTTGGAATCTACATCACGGGCTTGCAGTTTTCAATTAATTGGTGTAACTTTGCAAGATTATAATTATAGCAAAACGGATTTACAATATGGATAATTCAGTTTTAGCGATTGTGGTACCTTGTTATAATGAGGAGGAGGTCTTGCCGCAGACCAACGAGCGTCTGCGTGCGCTTCTGGATATCATGATTCGTGACCGGTTTGTCAGCCGTGATAGTTACATCCTCTATGTGGATGACGGCTCCCGTGACCGCACCTGGTCAATCATCGCTGGATACAGCGAGAAGGACGGCAACGTGCGTGGATTGAAACTGGCGGGAAATGTAGGACACCAGAATGCCCTCATGGCCGGCCTGGAGACCGCAAAAGATGACGCAGATGTGACGGTTTCGATTGATGCCGATCTGCAGGACGACATCAATGTCATCCCCGAGATGGTGAGAAAATATGATGTCGGTAATGATATCGTCTATGGCGTTCGTCGCAAACGTGAGACCGACACGTTCTTCAAGCGTACAACCGCTCAGATGTTCTACAAGTTCATGACGAAGATGGGTGTAAAGTCTGTCTATAACCATGCCGACTTCAGATTGATGAGCCGTCGTGCTGTTGACGCCTTGTGTCAGTATGAAGAACGCAATTTATTCCTTCGTGGGCTGGTACCCTTGATTGGCTATAAGACCGATTCGGTTTATTATGACCGCTCGGCTCGTCAAGCGGGAGAGAGCAAGTACCCATTGAGCAAGATGTTATCCTTCGCCATTGATGGCATCACTTCTTTCAGTGTCAAACCGTTGCGTCTCATTTTCTATCTAGGTGCGATATTCATGCTCATCAGTCTGGCGATTCTCATTTATGTGATTGTGGCGCTGTGTCAGGGCCGGGGAGTCCAGGGCTGGGCATCGCTGATGCTCTCCATCTGGTTTGTGGGCGGATGTTTGCTGATTTGCCTGAGTGTGATTGCAACATACATTGGCCGCATTTTCACCGAGAGCAAACATCGTCCGCGCTATAACATCGAAAAATACTTGAATGGCAAGTGATAGCGATAATCAGACCTTAAAAGAGAAAACTGCCCAAGGGCTTTTCTGGGGACTGTTCAGCAGTGGCGGCACGCAACTGCTCAACTTGATTATCGGCATCTTCTTGGCTCGCCTTCTATCGCCTGGAGAATACGGCATCGTGGGCATGATAGCGATTTTCACGCTCATCGCCGGCAATTTGCAGGATAGCGGCTTTGGTGTCGCTCTCATTAATGTCAAGGATATTAAGCACAATGACTATAATTCGGTCTTTTGGTTCAATATCGGTGTGAGTGCTTTGCTCTATATGGTGTTGTTCCTGTTGGCTCCGGTCATCGCGGCCTTTTATCATCAGCCGTGCCTGACGACGTTGTCTCGTTTCGTTTTCCTTAGCTTCATTTTTTCGGCTCTCGGTATCGTTCCCAATGCAGTTCTTTCGCGTGAGTTGCGCGTGAAAGAGAAAGCAATCATTTCGGTTGTGGCCTTGGCCGTTTCAGGAGCGGTGGGCGTGACGATGGCATGGCGGGGCTTCTCTTATTGGAGCCTAGCGGTGCAGCAAGTGTTATATAATGTGATAACCTGTGCCGGCCGTTATTTCTGCGCACGTTGGGTTCCCACGTTCAGTTTCGATTTCTCTCCGGTGAAGCGAATGTTCACTTTCAGTTACAAGGTGCTGATAACTAACGTGCTGAACACTATCAACAACAATGTACTGACGGTTATCTTCGGACGTTTGTTCCCTGCAAAAGACGTTGGCAACTATTATCAGGCGAACAAATGGAATATGATGGCAAATCAGCTGGTCTCCAATACGATAGTGCAGGTCGCACAGCCTGTTCTCACTCGTGTGAATGAAGAGTGTGAGCGGCAACGGCGTGTCTTTGGCAAGATGTTGCGGTTCACGGCATTCATGTCGTTCCCCGTCATGTTCGGACTGGCGTTTGTTGCGCCCCAATTCATCATCTTGGCAATTGGCCATCAGTGGGAGCAGAGCATACCCTTGTTGCAGATTTTGTGTATGGGTGGCGCTTTCCTGCCTCTCTACACGGTCTATCAAAATCTGTTTTTAAGCCAGGGCAAGTCCGATACTTATATGTGGCTGTGCATCGGTCAAATCTTCATTGGCATAGTCACCGTGCTGGCTTGCCGCCCTTTGGGGTTCACGGCAATGGTAATTGCTTTCGCCGTCATCAATATCGTTTGGCTGTTCGCATGGCAGGTCTTCGCTTCCAAGCTGATAGGTTATAGCCTGTTGTCGATGTTGCGCGACCTGTTGCCCTTTATGCTCATCGCTCTTGTGGTGATGGGTTTCACATGGTTGGTTACACAGCACATTCACAATCTGGTATTCCTGTTGGTGAGCCGCGTACTCATTGCTGCTGCCCTTTATGCCATGGTGATGAAACTGTTAAAGGCTAAGATATTTGAGGAGTGCGTTGACTTTATCCGCTCTCGTTTCAAAAAAGACAATATTCAATCATAATAATATCCAAGAAATGAAAGGTAAGATTTTAGTGACTGGTGGAACCGGATTTATCGGTTCTCACACCACAGTCGAACTGCAACAGGCAGGTTACGAGGTGGTTATTATCGATAACTTGAGCAACAGCAATGTGGATGTGCTAGACGGAATAGAGCACATCACGGGCACCCGCCCTGCCTTTGTTGAGGGCGATTGCACCGACCGCGCTGTGGTGCGCAAGCTCTTTGAGGACCATCCTGGTATTAGTGGAATTATCAATTTCGCTGCCAGCAAGGCGGTGGGCGAGAGTATTGAGAAACCCATCATGTATTACCGCAATAATCTTAACATCTTGCTCAATCTGTTGGAACTGATGCCTGAGTTTGGCGTGAAAGGCTTTGTGTTTTCCTCGTCTTGCACTGTCTATGGTGAGCCTGACAAAAATCCCATCACCGAGGATGCACCGACCAAGAAAGCCACCTCACCCTATGGCGCTACCAAGCAGATATGTGAGGACATCATTACAGATGTCATCCATAGTGGCAGTCCCATCAAGGCGATTTTGTTGCGTTACTTCAATCCCATCGGTGCGCATCCCAGTGCAGAAATCGGAGAGTTACCCAACGGCGTTCCCCAAAACTTGGTTCCTTATCTCACACAAACTGCCATCGGCGTACGCAAGGAATTGAGCATCTTCGGCGATGACTATCCCACGCGCGACGGCTCCTGCATCCGCGACTTCATCAATGTCGTTGATTTGGCTAAAGCGCACGTTAAAGCATTGGAGCGCATGCTGGAGGACAAGAGCGACGAACCGCTGGAAATCTTCAACATTGGTACGGGTAACGGTGCATCGGTGCTCGAACTTCTGCACTCTTTTGAACGTGCCACGGGCGTGATGGTGCCTCACCGCATCGCGCCTCGACGTCCTGGCGACATCATCCAGATTTGGGCCGATCCTAAACGTGCCAATGAAGTCCTCGGCTGGCATGCCGAAATTTCCCTCGACGACACCATGCTCAGCGCCTGGAACTGGCAAAAACGCCTTCGCGAGCGCGGCATCATGTAATTTCTGCTGATTAATAGTATATTCATGGCCTGCACCCAAAATAGGGCAAACTTCAATGCTAAGGAACTGAAGGAGCGTTTCAATCCTGAGGGCTCTTCGTTGCGCCGCCAACAGTTGGTTCTAGTTGAACTTTTGAAGGTGTTTGACAAGATATGTAACAAACACAAGATTCCTTATTTCTTGTATTATGGAACCTTGTTGGGCGCTATACGCCATGATGGCTTCATTCCATGGGACGATGACCTTGATGTTGCCGTCATGCGTCATGATTATAAGCGTTTAATGAAGATTTTGCCTGACGAGTTGCCTGAACACATTGTGCTGCAATCCAATGACACTGACCGCAACTACTTCTATTTCTTTGCTAAATTAAGGGATAAGCGTTCTTTTGTTGATGAAGGAAACTATGACCGAGTGTTCAAAGAGAGGGGTATCTTCATAGATATTTTCCCGATTGACAGGACACGCCGATGTCTTCACATGCTGTCCGAACCGTTGCATGGTCATTGTTTTAAGATCTTGAGGACTGGAAATGATGATGATGCCTCGATGCATAAGGTGAGAGCGATCACTTGGTTCAACCGTCATGTGTCATTCCCAGCATTGCGCTATGTCGCAAGAATTACTGGAGGAAAGACAATTATGTGTGATTACGGGATTCCCCTTTCAGCCGAACAGGATTTGAATGATCTTTTCCCTACAACCACCCACTTGTTTGAGGGAGGGTTGTTTTCTGTGCCCGCCGACAGCCATAAAGTGCTGCAGCATCTTTATGGGGATTATATGCAGTTACCTGATTTAGACCACTTGGCGCCTCATGTCCAAAAACTTGAATTCTATGATGACTGAGAACAAATTTCCGGCTAAGATTGATGTGGCGGTGGCACTGTTGTTTTTCACGCGCACCGACACGTTTGAGAAGGTCTTTGAGGCTGTCCGAGAGGCACGTCCCTCCAAGTTGTTCCTCTATCAGGATGGTCCAAGGGGTGAACGTGATTTGCCTGGCATTGAAGCATGTCGCAAAATTGCTGAGAATATTGATTGGCAGTGCGAAGTGCACCGCAGCTATCAAGAGATTAACCGGGGATGTGACCCTTCAAATTTCTTGATGCATCAGTGGGCTTTCAGCTTAGTTGACAAGTGCATCTTTCTTGAGGATGATTCGGTGCCGTCGGTGTCGTTTTTCACATTCTGTAAGGAGATGCTTGACCGTTATGAGAACGATGAGAGGATTTCAATCATCTCGGGATTCAACACCGATGAGGTGACCACCGATGTTCCTGATGACTATTTTTTCACCTCGGTTCAGTCCATTTGGGGATGGGCCTCATGGCACCGTGTTTTTGACCGTTGGGATGCCAATTACTCGTTCCTTGATGATGAGCACTGCATCAATCAACTGCGGGCCTTGTGCAAGCGTCACGGATTTCGAGAGTCAATGATCGACATGGCACGGGATCACCGTGCCAGCGGCAAGCCTTACTATGAAACCATCATGTGGGCTGACATGTTGCTCAACTCGGGACTGGCCATCATGCCCACCAAGAACCTCATCAATAACCTGGGTGCAGTGAACGATTCGACCCATTTCTCGGCGTTGCCAACGATGAATCACAGGATGCGGCGCATCTTCACCATGAAGCGTTACGAACTGGAGTTTCCACTCAAGCACCCCAAATATGTCATTGAGAATGTCGAGTACAAGGAACGTAACTATAAGATTCATGCTTGGAATCATCCCGGTATTAAGGTGATGAATTCCCTGGAGGAGTTATACCTGAACCTTAGGCACGGTAATTTTGCTTTTATAGCAAAGTCCATTAAGCGCCGTCTTCAGAAGTGGACAGGTACTTATCGTCACAATTGACGTTTAATCACATTACAGTTCAATCGCGTCCTGGACCTTCTCGGGCAAAAGGGCCAGATTAAGCACTTCCTTGATGGTGTTGACGTAATGGAATGTCAGCCCCTTGAGGTACATGTCATTGATCTCCTCGATATCCTTGCGGTTGTTCTCGCACAAGATGATGTCCGTGATGCCGGCGCGCTTGGCAGCGAGTATCTTTTCCTTGATGCCACCCACGGGCAGCACTTTACCGCGCAGGGTGATTTCTCCTGTCATAGCTAGATGAGCCCTCACTTTGCGTTGGGTGAATGACGAGGCAAGTGAAGTCACCATAGTAACACCTGCCGATGGGCCGTCTTTGGGAATGGCACCTTCAGGGACATGGATGTGGACATTGTATTTGTCGAACAGTTCGGGGTCAATGCCCAGCAACGAGCAATGAGAGCGCAAGAACTGCAGCGCAATCACCGCCGATTCTTTCATCACGTCTCCCAAATTGCCGGTCAAGGTCAATTTCTCTCCCTTACCGCGGGCCAGCGAGGATTCCACAAACAGGATTTCGCCGCCGACGGCAGTCCATGCCAATCCTGTCACCACGCCGGCAAATTCATTGCCCTCATACTTGTCGCGGCTGAAGTCAGGCGAACCCAAGTATTCTTTCAAGTCAGTCACTTTGACACTGTTCAGGTAGGGGTCACCGCTTGCCTTGTGGCGGGCGACGCGACGCAGCACTGTGGCAATTTTCTTTTCCAGTTGGCGCACTCCCGACTCGCGGGTGTAGTTCTCGATGATCTGCATGATGACCTGCTTGCCGAACTTGATTTCGTTCTTCTTGAAGCCGTTGTTCTCCAACTCCTTGGGAATGAGATGGCGCTTGGCAATCTCTAACTTCTCCTCGGGGATGTAGCCGTTGATTTCAATGACTTCCATGCGGTCAAGCAGCGGACGGCTTACCGTGGCCAGACTGTTGGCGGTAGCAATGAACAGGACCTTTGACAGGTCATAGTCCA
>DAIREJ010000084.1:0-9950 GCA_036795635.1 Sodaliphilus sp. | reverse complement strand
AGCGTGTGCGCTGCTCTGGGCACCATTCTGCCGTCCTTCCTGATGATTTTGGCTATTGCCATTTTCCTTACCCCCGACACCATCAAGAACAACCCGATAGTGAGCCGCATTTTTAAGGGAATACGCCCTGCCGTGGTAGCCCTCATTATCGCACCCGTGCTCACCACGGCCCGTGCCGCCGGCATCAACTGGAAGACGGTTATTATACCGGTGGCAGTGGCTTTGCTCATCTACAGCAAGATTCCTTATATCTCTAATCCCATCATCTTTATTGTGCTTGGAGCCATTGGGGGATACATTTATTATGTGCGGTCGCTGCTGAACGGCAAAATCGATAATGACGGAATAGGAAAGGAGGTGGGTGATGCTTGAGAATTATCTGAAACTCATCTGGGCCTATTTGAAAATCGGGCTGTTTGGCTTTGGTGGCGGCTATGCGATGCTCTCGCTCATCCAGCGCGAGGTTGTGGACTCGGGGTGGATTACCAGCCAGATGTTCACTGATATCGTCGCCATTTCGCAGATGACACCGGGTCCCATAGGTATCAATAGTGCCACCTACATCGGCTATGTGGTTACTGGCAGCGTGTTGGGGTCAATCGTGACGACGCTCACTGTGGTGCTGCCGCCTTTCATCCTGACGCTCATCGCTGCCCATTACATCGACAGACACCGTCAAAGTCCGTTCATCAAGGGCGCTTTCATGGGTCTGCGTCCTGTTGTGGTGGGCTTGATTGCCTCGGCTGCGTTATTGTTGATGAACAGCGAAAACTTCGGCTATCTGACCAGCGAACGCCTGATTACCATCACCATTTGTGCCGCCTCGTTCTGCCTGGTCTATTTCACGCGGGTTCATCCCATCCTTGTCATCATACTCGCGGGTATCACGGGTCTCCTCGTCTTTTAGGATTAGTTGTAATACACAAAAACGCTGGCATGGGAAACTTGCCAGCGTTTTGTGATCAAATGTAGCGATTCTAATGGATTACTCTTGGGCTGTCATGTATCTGAACATCATGGCCAAGTCCATCATGTCGATGCTGCCGTTGTTGTCCATGTCCAAGGCATCTATTATAACAGGAATGTTTGTGCGTGCCGAACTCCCGTGCACCAAGTAGTCCATGAGAAGCCTGAGGTCTGTCGAGTCGCATTCACCGTCGCCGTTGGCATCACCTGTTGAGACGAAATAAACAGCAGTCACATTATGATTAGACGCAATGAGAGGGAGGTCAAGCCAAGCTGTGTTTGCATCCATGTAGGTGCCTTCCTCCTTGGGAAAGAAACCGATGACTCCGTTCTCATCCACACCGAGGGCCAAATAGTTGCTGGATGCCGGGGTGGACTGTTCGGGCAGATAATCCTTCATGACGGTGTAGTCAGTCAGGTTTCCGTGGTTGGTGAAAATGCTGAAGTAGTTGCCCATGAGCAGGTCGGCAGTAATGGGCATCTCGGTGCGGTTGGCAATCTCGCCCACGGGCACCAGTTTGTTACTTGCAACATCGGGTGACGTGCATTTGATGATTACCGGTGTAGCAGCGGGAATGATTTCGCCTTGGCCGCAGATTTTCACGGGCTTCGCCATGGCAATATTGTCTTGGGTGATAGAGATGTTCTTAATGGTATAAGCGCCTTCCACGCCTCCGCCTTCAGGAATCAGGCACGGGAAGTCGCAGCACAGCGTTGTCCAGTATTCAGTATCCTCGTCGTCGCTCGTGGCGTTTACAGGCTTGAGGCCCAAGTAGGACGTCTCGATTGATTCCTCGTTCACGGGTTCAATCCACCACCTGCATGCATCCAATTCAATAGTGCCCGCAGTGAATCCGTTTCCGTAGTCACGGAAGATGGTGGGAACACCCTGATAATATGTCTTGGCTACGTAGGTTTCTTTGCCACCTACGTTTTTCTTGGCTAAAGCTACTATCAGTGGCAGATTTGTGAGCGAATAGGTGCTCACACCTTGACCGTACAGGTTATGTTCTACCGTGTCAGGAATGTAGATGATGGACCCGACGTCAGACACGTGATCGGGAGCATACTCCATTTTGACACAGGGCCAGAAGGCATCCGGATTGGAGGTCCGAATGTATTTTGTCCCTTTGATGCTGAGGTAGCGGTCTGAACCCACATTATGGATACGATAATAACCTGGACCGGCATATTGCGCTTGAGCAAACAACACCGCCAAAAAACATAAAACGAAAGTAATTTTTTTCATTCTACTGAGATAGGTTAATACATGAATATATGGCACCTGGTGCCAGGTAATTAGTTTGTTTGTGCTTCACGCACAAAAGTCGTTGGAAAGATGCCGAAAAAACGGGTAGCCCATACCCATTTTGAGGACAAGATATATACCAGACGCCACAAAGGTAATCACAAAAAATAAACCCTGCAACTCTTTTTGAAAAATTATGGAAATAATTCCTCAATTCAGTAGTCCAATGTCAATGAGACAACTTTTTCTGCATTGTTGTAGTTTCAGCTAAACGTCATTTTTCAGGGTAATTGTGCACGGCTATCACTTTTTTTTGTAATTTTGCAAGTTGCATCACTGGGCAAGACCGCCCGTGACACTGTATTAACATCAATAGCATTTATTACAATGGCAGACATAACAATAGCGGGCGTCATGCGCGCCGGGGCTTATTCGCCCAACCACATCGGCAACGACACGGCCATCTTTAACCTTGTGGCTGAGCAGCTGCGCAAACGTGGTTGCCAGGTGAACGTGTATAGCGAGGATCAGTTCAACAACCAGGAAATCACCGAGCCGGTGGTGCTCGCCATGTGCCGCGAGCGTGCAAGCATCGCCAAGCTGCAGCGCCTTGAGGACGAGGGTAAACTGGTCATCAACTCGGGTTACGGCATCGAAAACTGCACACGCGAGCGAATGACCCGCATCCTGCTGGGCAACGGCATTCCTTATCCCGAGAGCCTGATTGTCAACACCAACGAGAACATCAAGGGGCAGTTGAAGAAGGCCGGTTTCAAGTCCTGCTGGATTAAGCGTGGTGATTTCCATGCCATGCACAAGGAGGACGTGAGCTATGTGCGTCACCCCGAGGAGGCTCAGGAGGTGCTGCAGGAGTATTTCTACCGCGGCATCACCCGTGCGGTCATTAATGTACACTTGATAGGTGACCTGGTGAAGTTCTACGGCGTGAAAAATTCGCAGTTCTTCTACTGGTTCTACCCCTTTGACGAGGGCCACAGCAAGTATGGCTGGGAAGAGGTCAACGGCCACAGCCAGGGCATTGACATTGACCTGAAGGAACTGAAGGACATCTGTGCCCGTGCTGCCGAGGAGCTGAATGTAGATATCTATGGCGGTGACTGCATCGTTGATCCTGACGGCACCATCCGCATTATCGACTTCAACGACTGGCCCAGTTTCGCACCGTGCCGCAATGAGTCGGCTCCCCATATCGCCAAGGCTGTGCTCGCCCGTGCCAAGGCCCACTTGGGACTGTAAAAGAGTTGCTACTGACAACTGAAAACTGAAAAACATGACATTAAAAGAAGAATATCAGGCTTCGCTCAAGTCGTCGGACACCGAGGAGTGGTTTGACTTGAAGTTCCACCGCCCCTTGGGTTTCCTGTGGGCAAAGCTTTTCGAGAAATTGGGTGTGAGCCCCAATGCCATCACTGTCGCCAGCATCTTCATGGGTGTGGCAGGTGGCGTGATGCTTTATTTCCACCAGCCTGATTTGGCTTGGCTCAACTGGGTGGGCATGTTGCTGATTACTTGGGCCGACACCTTTGATAGTGCCGACGGTCAATTGGCGCGCATGACCCAGCAGTATTCCCGCATGGGTCGCATTCTGGACGGTGTGAGCGGTGACCTGTGGTTTGCGGCCATCGGTTTCGCATTGGTGTTCAGGGAGTTGGACTTTGGTGACAGCATCACTGGACCACATTTCTTTGAGGAGCACGCTTGGCTCATCTGGACGCTGGGCATCCTCTCGGGTGTGAGCCATGCGTTGCAGGCCGCCATGGCCGACCTTTACCGCCAGTTCCACCTGTTCTTCCTCAAGGGCTCACAGGGTAGTGAGTTGGACAGTGCTGCCAAGCTCAAGGAGCAGTATCACCAGCTGTCCTGGGGCAGGAATTTCTTCAACAAGCTGGTGCTCTTCTTCTATAGCGGTTATACCTCTAACCAGGAGCGCTGGACACCCAACATGCAGCGATTGCGCCGTGCTCTTGCCGAGAAATTTGGCGAGGACGGTGTCCCCTCGCAGGAGTTCCGCGATTACTTCCGCAGCCTCAGCAAGCCGCTGATGAAGTACACCAACATCCTCACCTTCAACACCCGCATTATCGCCTGTTTTATCTCAGTCATCATCAATGCACCCTGGTTGTATTTCGTGTTCGAGATTGTGGTGCTCAACCTGTTGCTCATCTACATGATCGCCCGCCACGAGGGCATCTGCAAGAAGGCCATCGCCAAGTTAGATTCCTAGAATCAAGAATTCTTTGAGAACAATAAGTTAGGGTCCCTAAGGTCATAAAGACCTTAAGGACCCTGATTGTTTCAGTTGTTACGTTGTTTACTGTTTCAGGATGATGCTGATAACAGCATTCACGTCGGCAATGTTCACCTCGCCGTCGCTGTTCACGTCACAGTCAGGAGCGATGGTGTTGCCCAGGATGGCGCTGATGACGGCGTTGACATCGGCAATGTTCACCTCGCCGTCGCCGTTCACATCACCGGGAACGTGGTCGGGGATGGCCTTGATGTTGGTGAAATCTTTCCAAATCTCGGCATTTTTGTACCTGGAAACGGATGCTCCCGGTACATAGAGCGTGGCCTGTTCATAGACATTATAGTTGAAGTAACTCCAGCCATTATCGGCCGCAAACGACGGAGGCGTTTCTGCATTACAGGTAACAGAGGCCAGTTGCCAAGCACCGGAAAAGGCTCCATATCCAATTGATGTGGCACCGGTGCCAATGGAGAGTTTTGTTATACCCTGACATTGATTGAATGCGCAATTTCCGATGGTCTGTACCGAGTTGGGGATATTCACGCTCGTGAGGGAAGAGCAGGCATGGAAGGCAAAGTCTCCAATCGTGGTCACGCTATTGCCGATAACCAAATTGGTCAAGTTTACACATTCATGGAACGCGTGCTCGCCGATTTCAGTAACCCCATTTCCAATAACGAGACTGTGCATCTGATTACAAAAGGAGAAGGCGTCGGCCTCTAAAGTGATGACAGAGTTCGGGATAGTCACCGAGGTCAGTTTGCGACAGCCGCTGAAAGCACGATTGCGGATCGTTTCCAGATGATTGCCCAGGGTGAGCGTCGTCATCTCGATGCACATGTAGAAGGCGTATTCCCCAATTTCGGTTACACCGTCACCGATTTTGGCCTGTTGCAGTTCTTGACACTCATAAAAAGCGAATGAGCCAATAGTTTTCACCGAGTTGGGGATGGTGATGCTCTTCAGGCCGCTTTCGCGGAAGGCATGAGCGCCTATCGTGGTGAGCGTGTTGGGGAGGGTAATTTGTTGCAAACTCTCACAAGAACGGAATGCAAAATCCAAAATCTGCTCAAGCCCTTGAGACAAAGTGAGACTTTCAAGGCTAACACAGTTCTCAAAAGCCTGATCTTCGATGGTCTTGACCGAGGCGGGAATGGTTATCGTCTTCAGGCTGGTGCACCCGTAGAAGGCTGAGTTCTCGATGGTCTCGAGTTTATTGCTCAAGGTCACATTGGTGAGCGCGGTGCACTCATGGAATGCCGAGAAACCTATTTTGGTCACCGAGTTGGGAATTGTGATGTTTTTCAATGCTGAGCACCCGTCGAAAGCGTAATTGCCAATTTCGGTCACCGAATTAGAGATTGACACATTGGTCAACTTGGGACAGAGGTAGAATGCGGTATTGCCAATCTCGGTGACCGTGTTGGGAATGCTGACGCTGGTTAAATTCTCGCACCTGTTGAATGCATAATCCCAGATGGCAAGCACGGTATAGGTTTGGCCATCGTGAGTGAATTGAGAGGGGATGACCACATCGCCCGAATAGGAGTTGAAACTGTCGTCCTTGTAGGTGACGTAGGCCCTTCCGTCAGACACGTAATAGTAAATGCCGTTGACCTCGATATCATAGGCCATCGCCGTCGAAGCGCCGATTAATAGTGTGAGCACCATCAGCACCAAGTGTTTACTAAGGTTTTTCATTTTTCTGTTATAATGAAAGGTTGATAATCAATGACTCGTTATAGCGACACGGCTATTATTGCGACACACGCACGGCACGGATATTAAACCCGTAGGCTCGGTCGTCAGTCCACAAATCGAGTTCATTCGTATACGGGCCTATGAAACCAAGGTAAAAGGCATTGCGCGATTCATCAGATGAGACCGTTCGCGACCAATAGGTGGCTTCCCAATTGTAACCATATGCGGCGGGCAAGAACAACGAGTTTCCATTGGGACCAGTAACTTGATAACCATTCACGCTGTTCCTCGTCGTCCACTCCCAAGTACAGTTGCTTAATAGCTCTTGCTCTTGTTCCAGTGTCGGCATTCGCCACAATGGGCCCCAATTGACGTAGGCGGCATCATCCTCGGGCTCTAACTCTGTCTTGTTGTCAACAAAGCCATTATAGCCATAATCGCTGCTAACGCAGTATTTGGTCAATGTGTATAGGCTTCCCATGCACCACTTATAGGTTCCCCAGTCGAACAGATCCTCCTCTTTAGACTCAGTCTCGCCCCAAGCAAAGTGGTCACCGTAATCCTCGGGTTTGTTTGCACCGATGTTGCACGTCGCCCATAGCGTGCCGCTGGGCAGACCCAGGTCAACCCACTCGTGATTGGGTTCCTCGCTACTTGGGTTGAGAATGATATTAATGTCGGCATTGACATCGGCGATATTGATTTCTCCGTCTTTGTTGACATCGGCGCTCGGGTTGCTCTCGCCACCCAAAATGACTTTGATGACCGCGTTGATGTCAGCAATGTTGACCTCGCCGTCACCGTTCACGTCTCCATGAACATTGCTCATGCGCGAGATGACGATGTGGTCGGCGGCGCTGCCGTCGCCGTTAGCGATGAAATAGCCGTAATCAGTATCCTCGTATTGTTCATGTGCTATATAGGCATCGCTGGGATAGGTGATAGCGCAGTTCTTGAAGGTGATACCTTCACCGATTCTTTCGACACCACCTGTGATGTCGGCATTCACATTGTCAAAGGTAAGTGCGCACCACTCACCGCTGCCGTTATTCGCGATTCTATGGTCAGTCTTCAAAGTGATTTCCTTGATGGTCAGGCGTGTAAATCTAAGATAAATGCCATGCCAAGTACTGGTGAGGTCGAGACTGCCATCGCCTTGAATGGTCGCATTTTTAATATTAGTGCCTTCAAAACCTATAGCAACAAAGCCAGTTGTGGTCAGTTTGCAATCGCCATGAATGACGATGGTTGCATCCTCGGTGATACGGATGGGATAGACGTAATCATAGGCCGATTCGCTGCTGTACTCAACAACGGCATTGTCCAGGGTGAGGGTGTGGCTAGTCTCGTTCCAGGTGATGCTGCCGCTCTTGATGAAGGGGCAGTCGAAATGGCCGTTCTCGTCAGGCTCCACGTCACAAACAGTAACACTGGCACTCGCGTTCAACGCAAACATGAATGCAGCAAAAAGGAGAAAGTAAATTTTTTTCATAGCGGTATATTATAATTAATGTTGCAAAAATAAGCAAAATAATGCAGTTTCCAAAATAAAAAGAACAGAAAAAGGTCCCTAAGGTCATTCGACCCTAAGGACCCTAATACCTAAAGCCTATTGCCTAAAGCCTTAATATCCGAAAATCTCCTCGAGGGTGAGGCGACGAATCGGGCCAATCTTCTCGAGGGCCTCGATGTCAAGCTCCTTCTCGTCACCCAGGATGAGGTAACGGTAGGGCTTGCCGGACATCGAGTTCTGCTCAAAGTTGACGATGTCGTTCAGTTTGAGGTTGGGCAGCTGGTTGAAGACTACCGAGTTGATGTCGTAGTTCAGACCTAGGCGCTGAGCTTGCATGTAGCTGTTCAGGACGCCACTGCGCACCACGCGACGGCTGGCCAGCTTCTTCATCAGCGACTCCTTGGCCAGGGCAAAGGCGGCCTCGCTCTGGGGGATAGTGCCCACGATGTTGTTGAACTCGCGCACGCAGTCCATCATCTTGTCGTTCTGAGTGATGATGTAGGTCATGGCATACTCGGGATGTCCTTTCTCATAGGGCTGGCGGTAGTAGGCTGCTGCCGAATAGGCCAGACCGCGTGCCTCGCGCAACTCCTGGAAGACGATGCCGTTCATGCCGCCGCCAAAGTACTCGTTGAACAGGTTGATGGTGGCAGCGTGCTCGGGAGCCCACTGGGTGCCCTCGTTGTGGTATTGTACCATGTAGATGTTCTTGGCCTCATAAGGAGCCAGCAGGATTTCGGTCCTCGGGGTGATCTGCTCCATGTAGGGGGTGCCCACGGGAACAGCGGCCAGGTTCTTCTTGGTCTTGTGGACCTTGCTCAGGCTCTTGTTCAGTTCCTTCTCGGTCATGGGGCCGTAGTAAACCACGGTGTGCTGCATGTCGCGCAGGCTCTTCACGAGGTTGATGAGTTCGGCGGGCTTGGTGTCGCGCAGCTGCTGTTCGCTCATGATGTTGGTGTACTCATTGCGGGGGCCGTACATGCCATATTCATTCAGGCGGTTGAAGCACTCGTCCTGGCTGCTCTTGGCATCGTTGCGGGCCTTGAGAATGACGTCCACCATGCTGCGATAGGCTTCCTCGTCAACCTGGGCGTTCTGCATCAGGTCCTCGGCAAGTTTGAGGGCTTCGGGCATGTTCTCGCTCAGGCCGCTCAGGGTCAGGTAGGTCTCGTTGTCGCTAACGTTCATCGAGATATTGCATGCCAGTTTGTACAGGCGCTGCTTGAACTCGGTGGCACTCATCTTCTTGGTGCCCAGGAAGTCCATGTAACTCAAGGCGGTCTCATAGCGGTTGTCGGCCGTGGCACCGAAGTCATACTTGTAGGTCAAGGTGAACAGGTCGTCCAGGTCGTTGTGCTTGTAGAGCAGCGGCAGTTTCTTGCTGGTCTGGCCTACGGTCATCTCCTTGCTGTAGTCCACAAACTGCGGCTGGATGGGCTCGACGATCTCGCTCAGGATGTTGCTGACGAAGGCGCTCTTCATGTCGCGGTTGGTGGGGATGGGGGTGATGGTGGGCTTGTCAATCTTCTTCTCGGTGGTATCAACGCCCATGCGCTTATAGACGCACACGAAGTTGTTGTCCAGCAAGTGGCGGTTGGCAAAGTCCACAATCTGCTGCTTGGTCATGCCGGCCATGCGGTCGAGCTTGCCGACCTCCTGTGCCCAGTCAACATTGTTGATGAAGGCGTTGACCAGCTGGCTGGTACGGGCCCTGTTGTTGTCGAGGGCGCGCAGGTACTGCAGCTTGTTGTTGTTGACCACGCTCACGAGCAGGTCGTCGTCAAAGTTGCCGGCGCGTAGTTTGGCGAGTTCGCCCAGCAAGAGTTCGCGCACCTGCTCCAGGCTCTGTCCCTCATTGGGATATCCCAAGAGCAAGAGCATCGAGTAGTCGGTCATCTCGTCGCTGTAGGCGCCAGCTCCCATCACCTTGAGGGGTTGGTTCAGGTTCAGGTCGATGAGGCCTGCCGTGCCGTTAGAGAGCATCTCGGCCACCACGTTCATGGTGTCGATCTGCAGGGAGTTGCCGGCGTCGAAGCGCCAACCCAGAGCCACGAACTCAGCCTCCTGGCCAATGACGGTGGTGTCGATGGGAGCCACGATGGGCTTGAGGCAGTAGTAGTTGTGGAAATAGTTCTTGATGTTGGTGATTGAGGGATTCTTCAGGTGTTCCTGGGTGCCGATGGTCGTCTGCGTACCATAGGGGTGGGTGGGGAACATCTTGGCGCTCAAGGCCTCGAAGATTTTCCTCTGGT
>DAIREJ010000083.1:1292-10142 GCA_036795635.1 Sodaliphilus sp. | reverse complement strand
GATGTGCTTCTTGCCCTTCTCGATAATCTTGTCAACGAGGAGCATCGGATAGCGGTGGGGCAGCATAGTGCGTATCTGGTTGATATCATAGAGCGGCTCCTTGTTCGGGTCATAGATGGGCGCCTGAACATTCTGGTAGCGCAACTCTTGGCGTATCTTCTTAGACAATTGCGTGTTGATGGTGTGGCCGGGACGGGTGGCGACAATGCGGCCCTTGAGGGGACGTCCGATGAGCGCCAGGTCGCCCAGCACATCAAGCAATTTGTGGCGGGCAGGCTCGTTCTTGAAAGCCAGCGGCTTATTGTTCAGGTAGCCCAACTCGTTGGCTGCCTTGTGTGGCACTTTCATCACGTCGGCCATGTGGTCCAGATCTTCCTGTTTCATGGGCGTGTCATAGATGACGATGGCATTATCAAGGTCACCGCCCTTGATGAGATTGAGCTGGATGAGCGGCAACACTTCACGCACGAACACGAAGGTGCGGCTGCCGGCGATTTCTTCCTTGAACTTGCGGATGTCGGTCAACGAAGCGAACTGGTTGCCCAGCACAGGCGAGTCAAACTCAATCATGCAGTCAATAGACAAATCGTCATCGGGGAGCACGATGAGCGAAGAACCCGTCTCCTTGTCGACAACCTTAATACGTTGCTTAACCACATAGTATTCCTTGTCGGCTTCCTGTTCCACAATACCGGCTTTCTCAATTTCATTGCACCAGATCATGGCGCTGCCGTCAAGAATGGGCACTTCACCGCAGTTGACTTCGATAAGGCAGTTGTCGATGCCTGCCGCATACAAGGCGGCCATGGCATGCTCGATAGTGCTCACGCGGGCTTCTTTGTTGCTCTTATTGGCGATGACGGTGCCGCGTGTGGTCTCGATGACGTGCTCGGCGAGTGCCTGGATGGTGGGCTGACCCTCCATGTCCATGCGCTTGAACACATAGCCGGTGTTCACTTCGGCGGGCTTGAATGTCGCCGTGCTTATCTGTCCCGTGTGCAGGCCCTTGCCAGTAACGGTGAAAGCGCTCTTGAGTGTCTTTTGTTTCATAATACCTAAAGCCTAAAGCCTCTTCTTCAGTTCTTTGATGTCATTGTACATCTCTCCCAGACGCTTCAGATAAACCGTCTGGCGCGCAAATTCCATTGCAGGTTGCACAGGAGCACCCAGCCATTTGCCGTCGCTGCCTATGCTGTTGTCAACTCCGGTCTGGGCACCGATGCCGTTTTTGTCGCCCACGGTGATGTGACCGGCAAAGCCTACCTGGCCGCCAATCATATTGTATTTACCGATCTTGGTCGAGCCGGCAACGCCTACCTGGGCTGCCATGACGGTGCTTTCGCCCACCTCCACGTTGTGTGCAATCTGGATGAGGTTGTCCAACTTGGCTCCGCGCTTGACCACGGTCGCTCCCATGGTGGCGCGGTCGATGGTCGTGTTAGCACCGATTTCCACATCATCCTCGAGGATAACGATACCCACTTGGGAGATTTTCTCGTAGGTGCCGTCTTCTTTGGGCGCGAACCCGAAGCCGTCGCCGCCGATAATGGCACCGCCCTGCACGATGCAGCGGTTACCGATGCGGCAACCGTGATAAATCTTCACGCCGGGGTATAGAATGACATTGTCACCCAAGGCAACGCCGTCACCCACATACACCTGCGGATAAATCTTGACATTCTTGCCGATGGTCACCCCGTCGCCGATGTAGGCAAACGCGCCCACATAAACGTCATCGGGCAGGGTAGTGCCCTGGCCGACGTGGATTGGCTCTTCAACACCATGTTTCTCAGGACGCTGGCTGTTGACGAAATTCAACAGGTCGGCAAGCGTCTTGTAAGGGTCATCAACGCGGATCAGCGTCGCTTTCACTTCCTGCTCGGGCATGAAATCCTTGCTTACGAGGATAGCCGATGCTTGCGTCGTATAGACGTAGTGCGTGTATTTTGGATTAGCAAGGAAAGTCAGGCATCCGGCCGTTGCTTCCTCGATTTTGGCATAGTTGTTAATCACGGCAGAGGCATCGCCATCGACCGTACCGTTAACCATTGCTGCAAGTTGTTGTGCAGTAATTTCCATGATGTTGTGATATATAGACTGTCTATTATTTCAAAATCGGCTGCAAAGGTACGAAAAAAACCACATTACCACAACTTTATGTTCCGCTCCTTCGGCCGCGATGTCCCAAATAGGACACTTTGTTGTCCTTTTAGGACTCTATCAGGCATTTTTACTTGCCGCTGTGTTTCAGCAACTCGGCGATTTTGCCCTCGATAACTTGAGCGTCTTGAAGTCCCAGGAGGGTCTGATATTCTCCCTTGGGAGTAATGAACATGAGTGTCGGAACCGCTTCAATACGGAACTCTTGTGCCAGCTCGGGCTCCTTGTCAACGTCAATGCGCTTAAAGATGATTTCGCCCTTGTGATTCTGTTCAATTTCGTCAAGGATGGGTGTCAACTGTTTGCAAGGTCCGCACCATGTGGCGAAAAAGTCAACAACCATCGGTTTGGCGCTCATGATAGTGCTCTGCTTCATCCAGTCACCGTCAGCCTCGTCTTCGGCATTGGCAACGGGCATTTCGCTCTGGATCGTCTCATCGGTAGCGTTGGCACCGCCGTTTTCTTGATTCTCAGTTTTGTTGTTGCAGGCAGCAAGCATCAGCACGGCTGCCAGGCAAAAAATAATCTTCTTCATTATAGTATTCTCTTGAAAAGTCTCTAACTCCTAACTACATCACCAGTTCTCCCTTGCCTTGACGGGTGATTTCGGGCTCGCTGCTGGTGCAATCCACGATGGTTGAGGGCGTGAGTTTACCGCGGCCGGCGTCAATCACGATGTCCACCTGCGATTCAAACGCTTCGGCCATTAGGCCAGGCTCACAGCGGTAGTCCTCATCGTCACCGGGAACCGAAGTGGTCAAAATGGGGCCTCCCAGCGTGCGAACGATAGACAGCGCTATCTCATTATTGGGGATGCGGACGCCCACGGTGCGGCGACCTTTGAAAGCCTTGGGTAATTTAGACAGGGCAGGGAAGATAAAGGTGAATGGCCCTGGCAGGTTGGCCTTCATCAGCCTGAACTGGATATTGTCGAATTTGGCGAACTGAGCCACCTGCGAGATGTCGTCACAGATGATGGACAGGTTGGTTTTGGCCGATTTCATCTCCTTGATGGAGCAGATGCGCTCGATGGCCTGGTTGTTCAGGGCGTCACAACCAAGCGCATACACGGTGTCGGTGGGGTAGATGATGAGCCCGCCATCCTTGAGTGTCTCAACCACCTGGTCGATGTGGCGCTGGTTGATGTTATGTTCCAAAATGTTGAAAATTTCCATAAGTTGTATTTTGTTTTTTGATTTTTGTTTGTCAGTCTTTAATCGCTGTCGGGGTGAAGATGCCGGTCTCAATCTCGGTGGCGTAGGCATATTTCTCCAGCAACGATGCCATCCAGTCCACTGCCTCTTCGATAGGCATCTCGGGGGCGAAGGCGTTGATGTTGATCTGCACATGACAGGTCTTGTCGGTGAACTTCGTGCGCTCCTCATCACTCGTTGGCGTGGCGATAGGTCCCGCTGCATCGCGATAAACGGGCATGCCCTCAATGTTGAGTTCGCCACGTCCGATGCCCTCGAAGAAGTCGTCGGCAGTGCCCACGCTCATCGTCAGTGTGTCGCCAACGATGCAGTCGCGGTCCAAACCGCTGATGGCATAACCGCTTTTGATGGATACCAGATTGACCACATCAATCAGGGTTGTCAGGCGGTAGATGCCCAATCCGCGGATGATGCGGCGACAAAGTGCCTCGCTCGACACGCGGTAGCGGCTTGGATCCTTGCCCAAAGCGCGGTACAGGCGGCGGGTGCCCGCGATGGCAGGTCGCTCGTTGATTGCCAGCAACTCATAGCGCTGCCTGATTTCCTCGGAGGCGGCTTCGATTTCGGCCCACAACGCGTCGCACGTCGGCTCGTTCACTACTGTCGCGCTGATAAGCCCGATGCGGGCTTCGGGACACACATCTAAAATTCTTGGGTCAATCTTTACCTGAATCATTGCTGTCTTTCTCTTTTGCCGCCGCAAAGATACTGTTTTTTTCATTCATGACTCTATCTTTTGGACTCAACTTTTGATACTTACGTCTTCCGGTCCCACTTTTTACAAGAATTTGCGAAATTTAATTCGTGGAAAAGAGTTTGTAATTGTAAATAATGTTGTATCTTTGCAGTCACGTTTTTGAGTATGAGCGTCTGGCATAACATATTTTGTGTGATTACCTCGCCCAAGTATGGGTGGGAAGTCATCAACCAGTCCAACATCCCCATCGGGAAGGTGTTGCGCAGTGCTTATATTCCCATGTTGTGCGTCTTGGCCTTGTCATGCTTCGTTCCCATGATGTATGACCGCACGATTTCGTTCAGCACGTCGCTGATTACGGGAATCGTGATGTGCTCTTCCTTCTTCATCAGCTATTTCATCATCATCTACCTCTTGGGTGGGTTTTATCCCGAGTTGGTGAAGACCGAGGGCGCCACGGCACGGCTCAATGACTACATCCTCTACAACCTCATTTTCCTGGTCTTGCTCAACATCCTGCGCAACCTCTTGCCAAGCGATTTCACCCCGATTCTCTTCCTGATGGTTTATTTGCCGTGGATGGCTTACAGGGGAACTGACCACTTGTTTGTCAAGAAGGAAAAAGTGGTTAAGTTTGTCATCATTTCGTCGATTCTGTTGCTCGGGTTGCCCAAGGTTTTGATGGCAATCATGGAACTGTTCGTCATTAAATAGTTGATCATTCAGGCCTAAAACCTAAAAGCAATGGCACGGAACAACAACCACAATACTGTCAATATCAAGAACCGCAAGGCGACCTTCGATTATGAGATTGTTGAGACCTTCACTGCGGGCATCGTCTTGACGGGCACCGAGATCAAGTCTATTCGTCAGGGCAAGTGCGGCTTGACCGATACCTATTGCATGGTGATTAACAACGAGGTGTGGGTCAAGAACATGTATATTGCCGAGTACAGTTTCGGCTCCTACAACAACCACACCACGCACCGCGACCGCAAACTCTTGCTTAACCGCAAGGAAATTCGCCGCATCGCCAAAGACAACCAGCAGCCGGGTATCGCCATTGTGCCCTTGCGCCTGTTCATCAACGAGCGCGGTTTGGCGAAACTAGTCATCGCCATCGCTCGTGGTAAGCGCCAGTTCGACAAGCGCCAGTCCATCAAGGAGCGCGAGGACAAGCGTGCCATCGACCGCATGTTCAAGCAGTAACCCTCTGCTGTTACCGTTTTTCATTTTTTCTTTTTTCCCCACACGCTTGCGTGCCCGCTTGGTAGGCGTGAAAAAAGCCTTTTCAGTCAACTAGATTGGAAAAAATCATTACATTTGCAGTATCATATAATACTGAAATAATATCTTAACAATTTAATTGATTATGAAAAGTTTACGACAAATCATGCTTTTGGGTTGCGCTATCCTGGCACTTGCCTGTGCAGCTGAACAACCTGACCCAGTCATATTATCGATTAGAAATGCCTATCAACAGGCCAAAGAATCCATCAAGAAGAACAAGAATATGGGCAACGAGATGGTGACCACGCTCAACTACACTGTCCGCGGTCAAGGCAAGACCACCGAGAAACTACACTTCTTCTTCACTACCGACGAGGGTACCTATTGGCTTGCCGATGGCGATGAAAGAGACCCGCATTTCTTCTTCTATCCCCTGAATTACGTCACCCGCACTTATAATATCGGGAATAAGAAATACTACGAAGAATATCTTTTCGACCCCTCATCACAGCAACTGCTGTTTGCATTAACCCAAGACTATGATGAAAACGGCAAATGCTTCGACCGTCGGTTCTATTTTCTCGACGGTAGCATCTATCATGTCGAAGGTCCAGCTGCTACACCATTCATGCAGGAACAAGTCATCTATCAGGCCGACGAACTGCGGCACGCCTTTGACTGGATTATACAAAATCCCAAAGAATAAGTTAACGTAAATACGACGCATTTGTCGTAACCCAATGCATTAGTGACTGATGCATTGTCACAATTGTTCGCCAGTTATTTAACCGCCCTGCGGGCAGAAAATTAAATCAAATGATTAATTAAATACTTTCTATTCAATTATAAATCATAATTTGTATAATTTCTCGAGCGAAACTCGATCAGTGTTTCAGGCGTGATTTATGCCACACTGGCCTGTGTGTTGAGCAGAGACGGGTAGAGGGGGTGTTACTCCAGTGACACGCGCACGGCACGGACACTGAACCCGTAGTAGCGGTAATAGTAACTCCAGTATACGCTGTCATCACCGAAGTCGAGGTCGTAGGCGCTGCGCGGGCGATCAGGGTAAAGCGTGCGTGACCAGTAGGAGCCGTAGGAGCCATCGCCGGTCAGCGAACTGGAGTAGCGATAGCCTGCGGCGGGCAAGAAAATGGTGTTTCCGTTAGGACCTGTGACCACAAAACCGTTCACGCCGTTCACCGTCTCCCACTGCCAGGTACATTCCTCCATCAGTTCCTGCTGCTGTTCTATTGTCGGCATGCGCCACCACGGTCCCCATTTCATGTATGCAGCATCGTTGGCAGGTTCCAGTTCGGTTTTGTTGTCAACAGTACCGTATATGCTGTCTGTGCAGTACTTCGTCAGCGTGTCCCATGAGCCGTTACACCACTTGTAGGTCCCCCATGCATAGGCATCTTTGGGAGTAGTCTCGCCCCAGGCAAAGTAGTCGCCGTATTCCTCGGGACTATTAGCGCCCACATTCATCGTTGCCCACTGCGTGCCGCTGGACAGACCCAGGTCAACATACTCGTGGTTATCGGATATGGGTTCGTCACCGCCCATGATGATTTCTATAATGGCATTGATGTCGGCGATGTTAATTTCGCCATCACTGTTGACATCGGCTCGAATCAAAGTAATATCGTCAGCCTCATCGCCCATGATGATGTCAATCAAGGCGTTGATGTCGGCAATGTTCACCTCGCCGTCGCCATTCACATCACCACGCATCATGTCGTCCACAATATGCTCGAAATATGGATACCAGTGCCCGTCGGCTTGATAGAAATCAGTCATCCCATGAGGCACATGAAGCGTGCGGCCTGAATAGTCCGAAGATTCAAGATCGAACAACAGATCATCGCCCATTAAGATTGCCTTTGGGTCAAGGATAAAGCTGTACACATCAGTCAGGCCGCTGCATTCACGAAACGCACCGTTACTAATGGTGGTGACCGATCTTGGGATAATCACGCTTTTCAGGCCGCTGCATTCACGAAACGCACTGTAGCCGATATAGGTGACAGAATTGGGGATAGTCACTCGTGTCAAGCTGGTGCATAAAGCGAATGCGACGTTGCCGATGTAGGTGACAGAGTTGGGAATGGTCAAGCGCGTCAACCCGCTGCAACCATAAAACGCATCGCCGCCAATGTATGTGACGGAGTTAGGTATGGTCACGCGCGTTAGGCTGCTGCAACCTGAGAACAAGTATTCGCTAATGTAAGTAACGGAGTTGGGGATATCAACGCTCGTCAAGCTTTCGCAGCCAGCGAACCCGTGTTTACCGATGAAAGTGACCGAGTTGCCTATGGTCAAGCTTTTCAGGCTGCTGCATAAAGCGAACGCGTATTCGCCAATGAAGGTAACGGAGTTGGGGATATCCATGCTCGTCAGGCTTTTGCAGTAATAGAATGCGTTACTGCCAATGGTATCAACGGCGTTGGGGATGTTTACGCTTGTCAAGTTAAAGCATTCAGCGAACGCATAATTGTCGATTTTAGTTACAGAGTTGGGGATATCCATGCTCGTCAGGCCGATGCAGTGGCCGAATGCGCTTATTCCAATGGCAGTGACGGTGTTGGGGATGATCGTGTTTATGCAACCCGCAATTAGAGTATTGGTAGCCGTCTCAATGATGGCATTACAATTCTCACGGGAATCATATACCGGGTTTCCGCTTTCCACATCGAGACTCCTCAGTCCGCTGCAGTAATAGAACGGAACGTTACCCATGTGCGTAACTGAGCTGGGGATGGTCACGCTTGTCAAGCTGTTGCAATGGGCGAACGCGCCATCGCCGATGTATGTGACTGAGTTAGGGATAGTCACATTCGGCAAGCTTTCACATTCACAAAACGCTTGTTCGCCGATGGTAGTGACCGAGTTGGGAATGGTCACGCTTGTCAGGCTCTCGCAGCTAAAGAATAATCCGTAGCTGATGGTGGTGATGGAGTTGGGGAGGTCCACGCTCGTCAAGTATTTGCAGTGAGCAAATGCTAATGGGCCGATATAGGTGACTGAGTTGGGTATGGTCACGCTTGTCAGGCCCTCGCAGTTATAAAACGCACCGCCACCGATGCTGGTAACTGAGTTGGGGATGTTCACACTCGCAAGGCTCGTGCATCCCAAAAACGCGTCATCGCCGATGGTGGTGACGGTGTTGGGAATAATCGTGTTTTGACAACCCACAATCAGCGTATTGCTTGCCGTCTCAATGATAGCATTACAATCCTCACGGGAATCATATTTTATGTTTCCGCTTTCCACGGAAAGACGCGTCAGGGCCGTGCAGCTCCAAAACGCACCGTTGCCGATGTTGGTAACCGAGCTGGGTATGGTCACGCTTGTCAGCTTACTGCAACCTGAAAACGCCTCTTTACCGATGGTGGTGACAGAGTTGCCGATGGTCACGCTCGTCAGCTTATTGCAACCTGAAAATGCCTCCTCGCCGATAGTGATGACCGAGTTGGGGATGGTCATGCTTGTCAAGTTATCGCAGAGCCAGAACGCACAATTGCTGATAGTGGTAACGGAGTTAGGGAT
>DAIREJ010000083.1:0-1282 GCA_036795635.1 Sodaliphilus sp. | reverse complement strand
ATGATCGCGCTGGTCAAGTCACTATTATTGGCGAACGCCCATTCGCCGATGGCTGTGACCGTGTAGGTGGTGTCGTTATGGGTGACAGTAGCGGGGATGGTCAAGTCACCGGAATAACTATTTGAATTAGGGGCTGCTGTTACCTTGACAGTTCCTTCTTCATTGCAATAGCAATAGTAGATACCGTCCACCTCGAAGTCATAGGCCGTTGCAGTGGCTGGCAGCAGCAGGGCCAGCAGTAACAGTGCGGATGTAATCAGGTTTTTCATTTCCGTTTGTTCAGGTTGTTGATAGTTGTTGCAAAATTATGTAAATTAGAGAAAATAAACAAGTCTTTCAACGTCCAAATCACACAAATTTTCCCACTTTTCCTACACGCTTGAAAAAAAAGAATAGTCAATAGCGGGCAAATGCCACGACTATCAACTATTCTCTTTTATTTATTCGCTAAGTCCTTATCCCAGGAAGCCCAGAAGGACACCGGCGGCAACTGCCGAGCCGATTACACCAGCCACGTTGGGACCCATAGCGTGCATGAGCAGGTAGTTGCTGGGGTCGGCCTTGAGGCCCTGGTCATTACTGATGCGTGCAGCCATAGGCACTGCCGAAACGCCGGCGTTGCCGATGAGCGGGTTCAACTTCTTGCTCTTGGGCAAGATGAGGTTGAACAGCTTCACGAACAGCACACCCGAGCAGGTGGCGATGACAAAGGCGCAGGCACCGAGGATGAAGATAAAGATGGTCTCCTTGGTCAAGAACTGTGAGGCCTGGGTCGATGCACCCACGGTCATACCCAACAAGATGGTCACGATGTCGGTCATCGCATTGCTGGCGGTGTGGGCAAGACGCTTGGTCACGCCGCTTTCACGCAGCAGGTTGCCGAAGAACAGCATACCCAGCAGGGGAATCGCCGAGGGAACCACAAAGCAGGTGAGCAACAGACCGAAGATGGGGAAGACGATTTTCTCCAATTGGCTGACCTTGCGAGCGGGTTTCATGCGCATGGTGCGTTCCTTTTTGGTCGTGAGAAGCCGCATGATGGGTGGCTGGATCACAGGCACGAGCGCCATGTAACTGTAGGCACTCACGGCAATCGCACCCATCAGGTTGGGTGCCAGTTTCGACGACAGGAAGATAGCGGTGGGACCGTCGGCACCGCCGATGATGGCGATAGCGCCGGCCTGGTCAGGCATGAAGCCAAGGAACAGGGCAATCATGTAGGCACCGAAGATACCGAACTGGGCAGCTGCACCCACAAGCATCAGCTTGGGGTTCGCCAACA
>DAIREJ010000082.1:0-10150 GCA_036795635.1 Sodaliphilus sp. | reverse complement strand
AAGATCACCTGGTTCACCGCCAACCCCAACGGCGAGGCCGAGGTGCTGCGCATTACCCTCAAGCCCAAGTTCAGGCTCAAGATCCTGCAGTTTGACGTCAACCTCGCTGAACTCGCCATCAAGGGCAAGCAGGCACGAGGCAACATCGTCACCAAGAACGAGGTACACCGCATTTCACTCAAGGAGGCGGGACAGTCCACGCTGGGCGACCGCGAGGTGTGGTTCGACCAGGACATCCTGCGCATCAACTACGAGGGTCATGGCCGCTCATTAGGTCTCTTCGGCGGTGACGACCGCATCCTGGTCATCATGGGTACGGGCGAATTCTACACCACGAGTGCCGAAGCCACCAACCACTATGACGAGGGCATCCTGCGCATCGAGAAGTTTGTCAAGGACAAGGTATGGACTGCCGTACTTGACGACGCCGATCAGGGTCACCCCTACGTCAAGCGCTTCACCCTCGAGGACAACACCAAGAAGCAAAGCTTCATCGGCACCAACCCCGAATCGTGCCTGCTCTTGCTGAGCGACGAACCGTGTCCGCGTTTCGAGGTGAAGATGGGTGGCGGAGACGCTTTCCGCGAGCCGTTCATCATTGACGCCGAGGAATTTATCGGTGTCAAGACCTTCAAGGCCAAGGGCCGCCGCGTCACCAACTGGGAGGTGGCGACCATCACCGAGGTCGAGCCGCGCGAGCCCGCACCCGTCGAGGAAGCCACCACCACCGTGGCCGAGACCGACGAGTCATCCGACGACACCCCGCCCACCGACGGCATCAGCCAGGACGAGGTGCTCGACCGGTTCACCGGCCAGCAACGCATCCCCTTCGAAGACTAAAAAAACTACGATAAAGGGAAAACAATAAATACAATAATGACAATGCTATCCAGACTCATACCCTGCGGGGCTGATGCGAATTACACCAATTTCACGAATCGATTGTTTTCAATATTCGCGAAATTGGTCAAATTCGTGAAATTCGCATTAAAACAAGTGTGCGGATGCCATAGTATTTATTGTACTTATTGTCTTCCTTTTATTTTACTGTTGTGTTGTTGCCTGAGTGCAACAGCCCAGGACAACCAGTCGATGCTCATGGTCGATGCCGGCTATGCCTCGATCCACGACAGCTACCTCACGCCCATTACCTACGACGGCATTGACTTGGGCCTTTCCATCGAGGCCACACGCTGGGTAAACCGCAATAGGTGGCTGTGGCAACTGACCGTGGGTGCCGACTACAACTACGTGGAGAACAAGGCCAAGAACAACGACCTCCACAAGGTCATGGGCGACATCTCATTCAACATGCAGCACGCCTGGATGGGCGGACTCCACCCGCGCTTGGGCTTCTCGGCCGGACCCATGACGCAGTTGCGCGCCGGTATAGTCTATGACGCCGTCAACAGCAACAACCCCGTCACCGTCAGGGCTCACTGGAATCTGGGCGTAGCGGGTATGGCCTGGTTCAACACCCGCCTGGGACCCAAGCCCATCACCCTGCGCTACCAGTTGCAGCTGCCCGCCGCGGGCGTGTTCTTTGCACCCGAATATGACGAGAGCTACTACGAGATCTATCTGGGCAACCACCGCAATCTCGCCCATCTGGGCTGGTGGGGCAACCGCTTCGACATGACCAACTACCTGGGAGCCGACCTCAACATGGGCAAAGTCATGATTCGCATTGGCTACCGCAACCGCCTCGAACACTGGACCGTCAACCACCTCCACGTCCACGACGTCACCCACTCCCTCGTCCTCGGCCTCCACATCTAAAAAGAAAACAATAAATACAATCATAACAATGCTATCCAGATTCATATCCTGCGGAACTCATGCGAATTACGCTAATTTCACGAATTGCTTGTTTTTAATATTCGCGAAATTGGTCAAATTCGTGAAATTCGCATTAAAACAAGTGTGCGGATGCCATAGTATTTATTGTACTTATTGTCTTCCTTTTATATGTTTGTTTTCTGTGTTGTTGGGGGGGTGTGCCGAGAAGGACGAGTTCGAGCAGGACCAGGTGGGCAACTTCGAGGCGCTCTGGTCGATCATGGACCAGCACTACGCCTTCTTTGACTACAAGCAGGTGGACTGGAATGAAGTGCACAGCCGTTATCGCGCGCGCGTCTCTAACGAGATGACCGACAGCGAGTTGTTCGACATCTGCGGCGACATGCTCAAGGAACTGCGCGACGGCCACACCAACCTCATCGCCACCCACGACGTGTCGCGCTACTGGGTGTGGGAGCAATGGCCCGTGAACTATGACGAGCGCATCATCGAACAACACTACCTCAACTTCGACTACAAGATGGCGTCGGGCATCAAGTACCAGATCCTGCCGCAAAACTTCGGCTACCTCTACTACGGCTCCTTCGCGTCGGGCATCGGCGAGGGCAACCTCGACCTCATCCTCAGCTACTTGAGCACCGCCGACGGCCTCATCATCGACGTGCGTGACAACGGCGGCGGCCTGCTCACCAACGTCGAGACGCTCGTCTCGCGCTTCATCCAGGAGAAGACGCTGGCGGGCTACATCTGCCACAAGACCGGTCCGGGACACAACGACCTCAGTGAACCCTACCCCTACTACTTTGAGCCGACCAAGAACCACATCCACTACCTCAAGCCCGTCGTGGTGCTGGCAAGCCGCGGCTCGTTCAGCGCCGCCAACAACTTCGTGTCGATCATGAAGTCGCTGGACCAGGTCACCGTCGTGGGCGACACCACGGGCGGCGGCTGTGGGTTGCCCTTCACCAGCGAGCTGCCCAACGGCTGGCGCGTGCGCTTCTCCTCCTGCCCCGTCATGGATGCCCAGGGACGGCTCACCGAGTTCGGCGTGGCGCCCGACGTCCGCATCGACATGGATGAGAACGACCGCACCCGCGACGCCATCCTCGACACCGCCATCGCCATCCTCACCGCCTCCACTACAACCAACTGAAATCGGCATTCGCGTCCTTCTTTCAAACAACTGATCAGTCTGAATTTTCTAATCGGCATCCGCACACTTATTTGAAACGGCTGATTAATCGGATTGAATGGATTTTGCTTGCCGAAAAAATAATCTGCGTGGTCCGCGTAATCCGTGTTTAAAAAACGGCTGCAGCAACTTTTCTAAACTCTATTTCTTAATCTTTAGAATGTGGGCGAACGCCCGCTTTTTGCCTATTTTATCTTAAATAATTAAGCAAGATAAGCAAAATCGGCATTTTGGACCAAAAATCCACCTAAAATCATCATTGACAAAACGATACGTTTCATTATCCCAAAAAGTCGAAAAACTATCACGCATGAATAATAGAAATATTCTTAAATCTTGCATAAATACAACATCGCACAAAACCCCTTAGTCTTCGTTTTGACCACCTTACTGTTTTTCGTAGTTTTTTGATACAGAATTGCATACAACAAAAATTGGTTGTAATTTTGTGTGAATAATAGCTATTGTTAATTAGCGAAGAGATGCGGATTTTTGCATAATTTGCCCATAAAAAGACATAACCATAATCACCGTTTGACGAGAGACAACGGGGTGAATATTTTACTGTGGCTTATGAAAGCAATCACCAACACTCTTCCATAATTATCGATTGACGTACTGAACCCATCAGACTTTATTAATTTTTATTGATCATTAATAATTGTGGATTTTATGAAAAAGAAACTAACAATTTTGGCGTTCGGCCTGCTCCTGGCAGTAGGCTGGACAAATGATGCGTCGGCACAAAAGCTGCCCCAGGGCAAACCCTGGTACCAGTCTGCCTTCTTCCAGAAGATGACGCAGCCGACGACGGTTAACTCGGAAGCTACAGCTGTCGAGTTCTCTGCTAATGCGAAAGTAGCGGATGCTGAGGGCGCTAATGGCAAGATGTCAAAGGCCCCCATGCGCGCCAACTACACCCAAACCGCTCCAGCGACTCACGTCAAGTCATGGTATGACGGTAAGCACTACACTTGGTATGATGGCAATGGCAATGCGCAGACTGCATCCTACACCGATGTTGTCGCCGACACTTGTCAAATGTTCTGGTTTATCCGTAGCCTGTACATCGACGAGACGATGCCCGGTATCAAGTATACCGAGGCACAAAACTACGACTTAGCGTACGAGGGTTGCGACTTCGGTTACTGGATCAGCGGCGATATCACCCAAGATATCACAATCTCTATGACCAGCAATTGCTATATCACTTATATTCAAGTTATTGACTATGCTGGCAACCCGATTATAACCTATGATGTTGACGACGGCTCGACACCTCCCACCGGAATGACGATGCCTTACCAATCTTACATGACCAGAACTCAAGATAGCAATGGTTGGTATTATTGGAAGTTCACGAACAATAGCTATACTGATTTCTACCCTGCATTCACGATTTCTAAAAACCTGCTTACTGGTAAAGGCGGCGTTTATGTTTATGTGAACGCAAGGAATACCTACAGCACTGCAAACAGAACTTATTCTTATAAGGTTAGTTGGTACGACTATAACTTCCAAGCCGATTATTCGGGCAATGCTGAGGCACATTTGTTGAACTCGACTTGGGGCGGCCAAGAGTCCATGGTACATGGTCCCATTACTCCTCCCACCGAGAACGGCTACAGCGTTGTACTTGTCAAGCTGCAAGATGATTTTGGCGCTCAACCCGAGGAGTTCACCTATACCGATAGTGCACTGTACAGTTACTATCATAAGTATGTTAAAGAGTTGCAGTTGCTGACCGACGGTTTACGCGTGAATGAGAACACGACTAATGCCGGTACCCTGTTCGCCTATACGGGTGACTTGTCCAAGTTCTATTTCATCAGCAAGGGTAAGCTTTACCCGATTTCTGGTAGTGAAAACGCCTGGGTGGATGATGACGGCGACTATGTAAGGTATGCCGACCGTGCTCCGTTCTACAACATGTATGAGGAGTTCAGTCCATTCGTAGATAGCGGCACTGAGGACCACAGCGACTTCTATGAGAAGCTGAAGCAGGGCGTTACCTACCCTGTTCTTCATGATTGCATGAGCGTGGCTTTCATGAGGCACTACTTTGCCATGACAGGTGAAAGTGGTGCTACCACCAACCGCGTGAACAGCCTTGTGCTGTACATCCCCGACCAACGTGGACAATCCAACTCTCGCACTTACGAGGAGGCCCATCAGCCCTCTGTGGGTATGTACATGATCGACCTCTATGCCGATATCGAGCCGTCAACCACACCCGACATGTACACGGTAACGGTCAATTGGTATGACAACCTCGATGCTATCACCCATAGCGACGGTATTCCCCAGACCTACTATCTGTATCAGATCATGTACAATGAGCAGACGGGACAGAATGACACCATCTGCGTAACCCCAAATGGCACCAATCAGACGACTTGGAGCCAAGATTATCCCGTGGGTGATCCCAGCGCCTATGACATCTCCTACTATGTCATCGGCGTTCCCACTAATGCTACCAACAAAGACGTCTTCTTTGCCAAGAGTAATACTGACGACGTGACCGTTCCGGGCAAGACCGACTTCGTGGGTCTGCAGTGGTGGCGCTACGAGAGCGACTACGTGACCGACGACGGCACCAACCAGGAGGTGAACTACTACCGTAACTTCCTCGCGCCACATGCGCTGGCTGTGCAAGGCGAAGCAGGCATCAACGCCGGCAATGTGGGCACCACGGGCCGTACGTTGACACTCTATCGCGACGATACGCCTATCATTGATCTTGAGCTGGTAATGAACGGCAACAAGGCCTACTACCGCATCAAGTATAGGAATAGAAGTGAGAACCAGCAAGTAGAGCCTGGCTATGACCCGAACACTGGTGAGTTATTGAATACTAACAACTAAACACGATATAAGCGATGAAAAAGATATATATGATTCTGGCAGCCATCACGCTGCTCTCAATGTCGCTTAACGCGCAAACCCGTGCAGTCGAGACCAACACCTATACCTACACGCTACCCAACAGTAACGCATTCTCGACCAGTGGCGGAACGGCTACACTTGGTGACTTTACTTGGACATATTCTTCCTTTACCTATAAGGGATGGGAGAATACTCGTGGCATGCAGATTGGTTCTCGAAATAATCCGACCTCTACATTCACATTGTCAACGAGTGAGATTCCCGGAACAATCACATCTATCACGGTTGGTGCAAATGCCTACTCATCCAGTGCTACCATTCGTGCTACTGTTGGCGGAGCAGCATTTGGTTCGACCCAGAATCTTTCTTCCTCCACATCTTCCGCTGGTACCAATACATTTACTGGCTCTGCAAGTGGAGAAATTGTCATTACATGGACCAATGTTAATAATGGTCGTGCCATGTACTTCAAGTCCATTGAGGTAACCTATGAGACCGAAGCAGGTGATATTGCTACTCTCGACCTTTTCAGCAATACTACAGATGCGAATATGTGTCTGCCGGTATATGGCGGTTATCATGACCACACGCAGCACAACCAGATGGTTTATCCTGCTAGCTTGCTGACCGACATGGTAGGCAAGAAGATCAAGTCCATGACCTTCTATCCAGCCTCTGTCACTTATAATAATACCACTTATAGTGGCATTGGCTTCCGTAACGGTTCTGTCACCTTCAAGTTGATGGAGGTAACCAACAGCACAGGTTTTGATAGCAGCAATCCCTCGTTCATTACCGGCTCCATGACTACTGTGAAGACAGTAACTATGCCATCATCGGCTCAAACCAGCGCTACGACATGGAAGATTACATTTGACCAGGAGTATGAGTATAATGGAGGTGACCTGGTGATTGATGTCACCAATGCAACCGGTGATTACCAACGCACCTACTTCTATACCGGTACCACGTCTATCGCATACCCGGGCTACTATACTTATAGTGGCAGTGAAGGAAATGCTTCAGTAGCAGTTGACTATGTTCCTAAGGTGACCTTCACCTACGATAACACTACGACTGCCTCGATAGCGATTACTCCTGAGACTCAAACTATCAATGGTGAGACTACTGGTAGCTTGACCGTCACTGGTACTGACATCGAGGGCAACATCAGCGTCAGCGCGGGCACCGATTGGTCTCTGAATCCCACCTCGCTCATCAACACTGGTGGCAGCGTGAGCGTGTCCTACACGGGCACCGACCTGAGCGCCAGCACCACCGTGACCGCAAGCGCCACCGGTGCTACTGACGCCACGGCCACCGTGGACTATGTAGCAGACCTGTACATTGTCACCGACAACGGCGTGACAGACAATTGGGACTTCACCAATGGTACCCACATGACCTACAACAATGGCGTCTATACCGCCACGTTCACGGCAACCGCTGACAACACCTACATCCTGTTTGCCCGCATGTTGGGTAACAACGTGACATGGAATACCCGTTACGTCTTCGGTCCCGACAGCAACGGTGACTGGTGGCTGAACGGCGACAGCGGTGATGGCACCATCGACACCAACGATGATGACCCCATCAAGATTGTCAATAGCGGCATCTACACCGTCACTATCAACGCCAATGACGGTACCTTCACAATCACCAAGGTAAAGACCGCCGATCCCGTTATCACCTACACAGTGAACGGCGACAACGTTGTCATCACCGCTACCGGTGACGGCACCGTGACGCTGACCGCTAATGGTCAGACCGTATCCGGCAACGGCAGCGCAAGCATCACCGTACCGCGCACCAACGCGACCTACAGTGTGACCGCTACCGCTTATGCCCAGGAAACTGGTAAGGCTGTCAGCAATACCGTGACCGAGAACATTACCATTCCGTTACTGCAGACCGCAACGCCGACCATCACCTACGTGGCAAACGATGACAATGACAATGTGGTCATCACCGCCACCGGTGACGGCACCGTGACCTTGACCGTCGGTGGTCAGACGGTAAGTGGTGAGGGCTCCGCAAGCATCACCATTCCTTACGGCATGACCAGCAACACCGTGACCGCTACCGCCACCGCTCAGCAGAGCGGCATGGCAGTCAGCGAGACCGCAACCCAGCAGATTACCATCCCCGCCGCAACGGGTTGGATTGAAATGGATGGTACCTATAACAATCCCAACACCCTGCTCAGCTTTGAGAAAGACGGTGAGGAGATTATGCTGATTGACCAGTTCCTGGCTTCGACGCTCAAGAATGATCATCCCGACGGCTATACCTATACCTTGAGGGAAATCGTTAACCGTGAGGAGAAGAGCAGCAGTCCTGTGAACATTCCCGTTTACAAGACCGGCTCGAAGATGAATGGCTTCTACACCAAGGGTCAGGTGGATACCCTCGACCTGAAGATGGGTCTGAAGGCTCAAGTGATCAACAGCGAGATGTGCAATGACGTCGATCCCGATCACAACACGTTGTACCACAGCTTGTACCGCAGTGATAAGAATGGAGAATATCCCGTGATTGACGTGCCGCACCGCGTATCGCAGCTCCAGAAGTACGAAGTAAACGAGAACAACACAGTCCAGTACTACTTCACCGAGATGCACACCTCGGGTGTCACTCCCAGGTATGACCATGTGGGCCGCCAGAACGTGGAGCGCCTCGACACGAATTACGTGCAAGGTGTTCAATATGACTCGCTGGCATACGTTCCTGTTATCTGGACCTTCGGTCTCTACACTGGCCGTGAAGACGGCAAGAACAACTCCTACGGTTCGGACATCAAGCGTGAGTACCTGGGTGGCGTGAGCGCTACGATCACCGGCGAGAAGAGCGATTACAGCTCTTGGGGCATGTGGACCGCCAACGGTGTTGAGTACTGCGTTTACACGCCGGTTATCACCATCACGGGTATGCCGCCTGCCGTCAAGGTTGACAATGACGGCGACGTAAGCACCTATGTACCCTACATGTACCGCGCATGGTGCCTCTATGAGGGCGCTCATGACTTCGTGCGCAACAGCAACAACCAGCTCATTGACAACGGCGTGCTGACCGCGCCCATCCTGCTCGACGAGAGAGTATCTACCGAGACCGGTGAAATCCTCGGCGGTCCTTGGACGCCTGGCACGGGCCGTCTGCCTTGGGCATTCGGTATTCCCGTGAGCGAGGACGGCAGCAACGTCACCTTCGCTATCCGCTTCTACTACAAGAAGGTGGTCACCGAGGCCAGCCAGGGTGAGCCCAACAGCCTCCGTGACGGTGAAGAGGAGGAATACTACATTGTTGAGTGCGAGGGTGATGCCCAAGGCATCACAACAGCCATCAACGAGCTGTTCAACGGACGCGTACCCGTCGAGACTATTTACTACAACTCAGTGGGTATGCAGTCCAGCGAGCCGTTCGACGGCATCAACATTGTCGTAACCCGCTACAGCGACGGCACCAGCACCACTACCAAGGTGATGCGTTAAGAGCTGTAGATTTAGAATGCAAAACATCAATTTTTCATAACCACAAGTAAATCAAGTAATTTAAACTAAATTTTGCATCGTGTTTCCCGGGGCCCGCTGCCGACAGCGCGCCCCGGGCTTTTTTAACGGCGAATTTTGCGAACCTTTAGCTCGGCGTAGCCAATGTAACGAAGGTTGCCGTGTCCTTCTCTCTGTCGGCGAATTAATCGGATTGAATGGATTTGGGCATCCGCATTCATGCTCGCTGCGCGCTCGCAGGCTTTAGGCTTTAGGTGGCATCCGCACACCTTTTGTTCAATGCGAATTTCGCGAATTATACTAATTTACCAATAAATAAAATTCGTAAAATTCGCATTAGCCCCGCAGGGTTTGTGCGACAGCCGCAATCACTCCTCACTTCTAACTTCTAACTGAAAAAGCTCTGCGGGGCTTCCGTCCCACTTATATTGCATATAACAGATAATATGTTATCTTGCGATGTTATGCCTGATTAGTACTTTTATACCAGTTATACAAAAAAATTTGGCATATATTTTGCAGATAATAAAAATCGCAGTACTTTTGTAACGTGAAAAATTGTATTATTTGGTATAGTCATGCGATGTAACAGCCTGGATGAGTACCTAAACCATTTCTCAAGCGCCTATATTGCATACTTGGTCCCCACATCAACCCGCTGTCGTTCAGCGGCAAGATGCCTACACGACTTGCCATGGCAAGCCCGACTGAAGAAAATTTATTTACCAATATAATTAACTAATTTGTGGATTTTATGAAAAAG